>JAYTVX010000308.1:0-2626 GCA_043743775.1 Bacteroidales bacterium
CACCACCGGTTGGCTTTCCCTCATTTTTAAACCATGAGGAGCTCTCGTAGATTTCTATAACATTATTAAATGGATCTCTTACAAAGAAGTGATTAATACCTGCAGGACTTGGTTGTGGTTTGGTCAAAGGAGTTATCCCTTTGTCAAAAAACGATTTGTATGCAACATTGATATCGCGACACTTAAATTTTATCGAGTATACTCCCAAATCACCAATTTGAACATCGAATGATGGAGCTAAAGGAGTTCTACCTTTGTATTGCCATATTTCTAGTCCACCACCCCCCTGAAGGTTTATGGTTATCGCTGCATGGCGTTCACGGGCTTCGCCTCCAGTATAAGGTAGCATTAATTCAGCAACGGTATTGTCCTCTAAAATTCGAATATCGGTACCGATGAATTCCTTGTACCATCTCCATACCTCATAAACATTGGTAACTCCAATGCCAATCTGTTGAATTCCGCAAATTATCTTTTCCATGTGTAAATTTTTATATTAAGTATTGTCAGTCCGATTTAGAATCCTTTTTAAACGATTATTCAGAATGATAGAAATCAGGAAGGAAAATGCATGTGATCTAATCCTCCATCATTCCATAACTCCATTATTCCAGTCACACTTCTTGCAGTTGTTTTTTTTAATTTAGATTATGTTGCTTTGACCTTACATATCAATTTGAAGAATAGTTTTGGAAAGAATCGTTTAAGATGAAACATAATAAACTCTTTTCCACCGATTAAAATCTCAGGGCGACCTTTCTTAATGGCTAGAATATAATGCTTTGCACAATCCTCAGCCGACATTCCATTGCTTTGAGCAGGGTCCATAATACCATGCTTTTTCCCATCTTTCTCAATGGCATTAACCGATATGTTCGTGTTGATTGAACCTGGGTAAGCAATGGTAACCGAAATGCCATGCTTTTTCAACTCCATTCGAAGTGTTTCGAAGTAACCTTGTAGTGCATGCTTTGCTGCAGAGTAAGAGGAGCGAAGGTGAAACCCAAATTTTCCCGATAAACTGCTGGTAACTGCTATATACCCTTCTTTTCGTTCTATCATCGAAGGGATAAATGCTTTTGAAAGAATAATATAGGAGAAAAAATCGATCTCCATGATTTTCCGATCAATCTCAAGTGGTGTTTCATGTGCCAACGATCGTTGGCTTATTCCTCCATTATTGATAAGAAGGTATATTGGACCATACTTCTCAAGAATGGTGGATGCCGCTGAAGTTACTTCGTTTGGATTGGATAGATCGAAGGTTATCGTTTCACAGAATGAAGTATATTTATGACATTCCTCCTGAACCACTTTAAGATCATCTTCTTTTCTATCTGCAATGATAAGCTTAGCGCCCTCTTTCGCAAGTTGAAGAGTAATTGCTTTACCAATACCTGATGTCGCTCCTGTTATTAGAACTAACCTATTTTTAAATGAGATCATGAAATGTTTCTTTATGTTATAGCCCAGCAAATATGATAAAAAAAAATTAGTTGCCATAATTAAAACAAATGATAGCTAACCAATATTTATGCTAATGTTTTTTTATCAAACTTCTTTTAAGCGATTAACCTTCCCTTAATGTTAACTTAACATGTTCTTAATGGTGTTTTGAACCATTTTAGTCTATTTTTGTATATTATGTATTAACAAACAAAGATAACATGGATGCTAATAATTACACATTACTCCTAGTTGACGACGAACCTGATGTATTGGAATTCCTCGGATATAATTTGCGCAAGGAGGGATTCAATGTTCATACTGCATCCAATGGCAAAGATGCTATTCTTTTGGCTCAGGAGGTAAAACCTCAGCTGATCTTACTTGATGTGATGATGCCCGGAATAGATGGAATTGAAACCTGTGAAGAGCTAAGGAAGATACCCGGTTTAAAAAATGTCCTTATCGCTTTTTTAACAGCCAGAGGCGAAGATTACAGCCAGATTGCAGGATTTGAGGCAGGAGGTGATGATTACATTTCAAAACCTATAAAGCCTAAGGTGCTAGTTAGTAGAATAAAAGCGTTACTTAAACGAAGTAGTACGAATGAAATTCTAGTCGTACCTTCAATTGAAAAAGTTCAAAGAAGCATTGAGATTGACAGAGATCGATATATTATAGTAAAGCAAGGTACAGAAATTGTTCTACCTAAAAAAGAGTTTGAACTCTTAGCCTTACTTTATAGTCGACCCCATAAAGTTTTTACTAGAGATGAGATCTTTGCGGTTATTTGGGGTGATGATATTATTGTGGGGGATAGAACCATTGATGTTCATATCCGAAAGCTTCGCGAGAAGATTGGTGAGGAGTTTATTGTTACCATAAAAGGGGTTGGTTACAAGTTTGTTGAGTAATGTTATTATTAGAGGCAATACATAAACTCTTCATTGCGAACGAAGTGAAACTCGACTAAGTCAATCTCAATAATGATAACCAATGGATTAACTTCGTTGAACTCGGCAAAGCCTCGATTGCTTCGAAAAAAAACCTCGAAATGATGCAATTGATTGACTTGATGAACAGACTCTAATTAATTCAAGTTGCTAGTTAAGATGAAATCATTATAGTTGTTAAAAAGTTCTTTGTCTTGTTGATATAAAGCCTTGTAAATATTAGTTTT
>JAYTVX010000309.1:0-8366 GCA_043743775.1 Bacteroidales bacterium
TAAGTAAATCAATTCTGAATGTAGCTATCCATGAGCTGATAAAGAAATACCCTAATAATGCATTCTATTTCCCTGCCTATGAGATCCTAATGGATGATCTTCGTGACTATCGTTACTATGCCGATGACATGCTTCATCCATCAAAAGTAGCAGTAGATTATATCTGGGAGAAATTCAAAGGTTCATTCATCGATTCCAAGTCAACTAATTTAATGGGGGATATTGAACGAATTTTATCAGCGGCAAATCATAAACCGTATAATTCAAACACTCCAGAGCATAGGGACTTTATTGTTAATGTTCTTGAGCATATTAAGAGAATTAAAGCGATAAACCCTACATTAGATTTTACAAAAGAAGAAACTTACCTATCGCAATTTCTATAGCGACATATTCAATCTGAGTTCGACAAAAGAAAACACAATAACCTTAAAATATAAGTAAACAGTAATATAAGCAAATCCTTGCATCGAGTTCACCTTAATTATTTTTTAATACACTTTTAGCAAACTCTTTCACCCTTTCTAGATCTTCCGGAGTATCCACCGAAAGGGTTTCCATATCAGTTTTCTCCACCCGAATCCGATAGCCATTCTCAATCCAGCGGAGCTGCTCCAATGATTCTGCCAGTTCAAGCGGGGATTGAGCAAGTTTTGTTATCTCTCGTAGAATATCACATCGATACGCGTAAAGTCCAATATGTTTGTAGAATGGGTGGCTGTCTTGCCATTCCATTTTATCCTTACTCCTTATAAAAGGGATTACCGATCGGCTAAAATAGATCGCCTCATCCTTTCTATTCAAAATCACCTTTGGGCTATTCGGACTGAAAATATCCTCATTTTTTGCAAACAGTTTAACTAGGGTTGCCAATTGCGCAGTTGAATCGTTAAAGCAGTTTGCAACTTTTCTTAGCTGTTCAGGTTGAATAAATGGTTCATCGCCTTGGATATTTACTACAATATCAAACTTAATATTCGATAATGTCTCAACGATATCAAGCGCTTCAGCACATCTATCCGTTCCACTTTGATGTGATGAAGAAGTCATCACAACCTTACCTCCAAAAGACTCAACAACTTTTTGGATTCTCTCATCGTCAGTGGCTACATAAACATGTTCAAAAACCACGGAGGTGCGTTCGTAAACCCACTGAATCATTGGTTTACCAAGTATTTCAGCAAGTGGCTTTCCTGGAAATCGGGTTGAAGCGAAGCGAGCAGGAATTAGACCAAGTATTTTCATAACGATTATTCACTTGTTAGGATTCAACAAAAGTACAATTTTTAAACAATTTTGCGACTAAGCAAAAATGGCAGTTGTTTTGATATCATAAAAAGTTTTAAATTGCAGCAATGAGTTAGGTTTATTGTTATAAAGGTGTAATTTTGTCATGTTTTATTTTCATTAGATATGGATATTCAGAGCATTAAGCAACGTTTTAGCATTATTGGTGTTTCTGAGGAGCTTAACAGAGCTATTGATATAGCCCGACAGGTAGCTCCTACCGATTTATCTGTGCTAATTACAGGTGAAAGCGGAACAGGGAAAGAGGTTTTTCCACAGATCATACATCATTTTAGTGCCAGAAAACATGGACAGTATATAGCCGTGAACTGTGGGGCTATTCCGGAAGGAACCATCGACTCCGAACTTTTTGGGCACGAGAAGGGCTCATTTACCGGCGCGCACGAAAGCCGTCAGGGTTACTTTGAGGTGGCCAATGGTGGAACAATATTTCTCGATGAAGTTGTCGAATTACCATCAGCCACTCAGGTTCGTTTACTCCGAGTCCTTGAATCCGGAGAATTCATGAGGGTGGGTTCATCTAAGGTTCATAAAACCAATGTCAGGGTCGTTGCAGCAACGAATGTAAATGTTCCATATGCAATTCAGGAGGGAAAATTTCGCGAGGATCTTTATTACCGATTAAATACTATTCCCATTCAGATCTCTTCCCTACGCGATCGGCCTGACGATATCCCATTGCTATTCCGAAAATTTGCTTCTGACTTTGCCGATAAGTACCGAATGCCATCCATTGCATTAACTGATGATGCGCGTCGAATTCTTGTGTCGTATAAGTGGCCAGGAAACATTAGGCAGCTCAAAAATATCACCGAGCAGATATCCATAATCGAGGAAAGTAGAATTTTAAATTCCGAGGTACTCATGCGCTATCTTCCCGATTACAGCTCGATGAAGTTGCCGGTATTGTTTGATAAAAAAGGATTCGTTGATGAGCAAACATTTGCAACTGAGCGCGAAATTCTTTACAAGATACTTTTTGATATGCGCAATGATGTTAATGAGCTCAAAAAGTTAGTTCTGGATTTGATCCGAAATAACCCCGATAATATCGAGATTAAAAAGGAAAGCACTAAGATTTTGAATAATCTATATAGTAACTCGGAAGCCCTAATGACTTCAGCCTCAGTTCAGGTTGAAACTAAACCATATATACAAAATCAAACGCACATACAGGATACCGAGGAAATTGTTGAGGAATCATTGTCGCTAGAGGATAAGGAGATAGAGTTCATTAAAAAAGCACTCGAAAAGTATAAAGGCAAAAGGAAAATTGCTGCCAATGAGCTTGGAATATCTGAACGAACGTTATATCGCAAAATTAAAGAGTATAAAATTGAATAGGAACATGACACACATAAATATTAGAACTGTGTTTGGTCGATTTATTTTGATCTTGCTTTTCGGAGGATTACTAATAGCACCGATTTCGAGTTGTAGGGTGGTGAAATATTCCTTTACAGGAGCATCCATTTCTCCAGATGTAAAAACTGTTAGTGTTGATTATTTCCAAAACCTTTCAGCCTTAGTAAATCCTGCTCTTAGTAACATATTTACCGAGGCGTTAAAGGATCGATTTATAACTCAAACAAGTCTTAACAATGTAAAGGATTATGGTGATTTGCAGTTTTCGGGTCAAATAACCGGGTATAGCATTTCACCAATAGCCATTCAGGGGAATGAGATTGCTGCGAAGAATAGGCTTACGATTAACATTCGGGTAAAATTCGAAAATACAAAGGATAATAAGTTTAACTTTGATAAAACATTTTCTCAATTCGAAGACTATAGCAGTGATCGCGACTTTCCATCGGTTGAGTCTGAACTTGTGAAAACAATTGTTGGAAAGTTAATCGATGAAATATTTAATAGCTCTGTAGCAAACTGGTAATTCATATGGAAAAGGAGAAGTTCTATAGCTACCTCAATTCATCGGAGATGAAAAGCCAAGAGGCAAGTATTTTCTTTCATTCGATTATCGAAACCTACCCCTATTTCGATTCGGCAAGGGTTCTGTACCTTAAGAGTTTGAAGGTAAATGAATCGCCCTCGTTTGAGGAGCATCTTTATCAGAATGCTGGACTATTACCTGATCGAAGGCAACTTTTTTTTATAATTAATCCGGTAATTCAAAAATCAACAACGAGTCAGTTTTCACACCAAAGCGCTGAAGCAACCTCTAATAAAGAAACGGATTCAACCTTTGTGCTTATCGATGATGGTTCTCAAAATATAAACGGATCGCTTGTTGATATTTCTGATCCTACAAAAGAGAATGAGATACCAATCTCGGGATACGAGTTACTCGATATCAGCGATCAAGACAATTCTAATGGGGGTGTAACCAGCTTGGGAACAGATAGTCTTTCGCCAGAGTCATTAACCAATGACGATTTAATAGAACAGTTTATTAAGACCAATCCTAGGCTCAAACCTCCGCAAATGATTCAGGGTGAGCAGGAGGATATTTCATTAAAGTCGCTTGAAGAGCCAGAGGACCTGATTACCGAACCAATAGCTAAGATTTATCTCTCTCAAGGTTTCTCGGATAAAGCAATTTCGATTTATGAGAAATTAAGTTTGAAATATCCGGAAAAAAGTAGTTACTTTGCGGGTCAAATTCAAGAAATAAAAAAAGTCAAATAAATAAACGTAAACAACGAAACAATGTATATTCTTATTTCAGTTCTAATTATTGTTGTCTGCATATTTATGGTATTAATTGTACTTGTGCAGAATTCAAAAGGAGGCGGTTTAGCTTCCAACTTTGCTGGTTCAAACCAGATTATGGGCGTTCGCAAAACTGCCGATTTTCTCGAGAAAGCAACATGGACATTGGCTGTTTGCCTTTTGGTTCTTAGTCTTTTAGCATCTTTAACAATGCCAAAAGGAAAGATTAATGCTAGCTCTGCAATCGAGAAGAATATCAAGGACACTCAAGATCCTACTGCTTTGCCTAATTTCCCTAACGCAAATCAGCAACCCGGAAAAACATCACCAGATTCTACTAAGTAGCTAGGTGAATAATATTTTTTGCAAGATGTCAGGATGTCATATGCTGGCATCTTTTTTATATTAAATTAGGTCTATTGTTATCGGTTGACGGTCAGTAGGTCTAATTAAATTTAGGTTAGATTACCTCACTCTTGTTTTGTTCTATTATTTCTGATGGCAGATAATAATAAGGGCAAAATGGCCGAAATGTGATTTGGCACACCTTATGATCCTGCACTATTTATAAATACGAATATGTTTAACTTTAAATCATAGATAAAATGTCGCAAGTAAAGATTAAACCAATAGAAGACAGGGTTCTTGTTGAGCCTATGGAAGCAGAAGAAAAAACTGCTAGTGGAATTTTCATTCCCGATACCGCTAAGGAAAAGCCACAAAAAGGAACAGTGAAAGCTGTTGGACCTGGTAAAAAAGATATAACCATGGAGGTTAAAGTGAATGATGTTGTTCTCTACGGTAAATATGCAGGTACTGAAATCAATTTTGAGGGCAAGGACTATTTGATGATGAAACAATCAGATATTCTAGCAGTTATTTAATATCTATTCCATTATTATTTGAGGGATAGCTTTACTAAACAGTAAAAAATAAAAATTAATATGGCAGCAAAAGAATTAAAATTTAATATTGATGCTCGTGATCAACTCAAGAGAGGTGTTGATAAACTTGCAAATGCAGTAAAAATAACGCTTGGCCCAAAGGGTCGGAATGTTGTTATTGAGAAGAAATTTGGATCTGCCCAAATCACCAAGGATGGAGTATCTGTTGCAAAAGAGATTGAACTAGAAGATCCTTTTGAGAATGTTGGTGCACAGATGGTAAAAGAAGTTGCATCCAAAACCGCAGATGATGCTGGTGATGGAACAACAACTGCTACTGTTCTTGCTCAATCAATCGTTCAAGTTGGTTTAAAGAACGTTACTGCTGGTGCAAATCCAATGGATTTGAAACGCGGTATCGACAAGGCTGTTATTAAGGTTGTTGAAAACCTTAAGAAACAATCTATTTCAGTAGGTGATGACTATGAAAAAATAGAACAAGTTGCTACAATCTCTGCCAACGGCGATGCCGAAATAGGTAAGTTGATTGCTGAGGCGATGAAGAAGGTTAAAAAAGAAGGTGTTATCACCGTTGAGGAAGCTAAGGGTATTGAAACTACTGTCGAGATTGTTGAAGGTATGCAGTTTGACCGTGGTTATATTTCACCTTACTTCATTACTGATCCTGAGAAGATGGAAGCTGTTCTTGAGAACCCTTTCATCCTAATCACCGATCGTAAGATTTCAACCATGAAGGATCTTCTACCTGCGCTTGAGCCAGTTGCACAAGCAGGCCGATCATTATTGATTATTGCCGAAGATATAGAAGGTGAGGCCTTAGCAACTCTTGTTGTTAACAAGCTGCGTGGTTCGCTTAAGATAGCTGCTGTTAAAGCTCCAGGTTTTGGTGATCGCCGTAAAGAGATGTTAGAAGATATCGCTATCCTTACGGGTGGTGTTGTTATCAGTGAGGAGAAGGGTCTTCGTTTGGATGCTACCAAAATGGAGATGCTTGGTAAAGCTGAAAAAATCACCATCAACAAGGAGAATACCACTATTGTTAACGGTGCTGGAACAAAAGAAACAATCACTGGTAGAATTGCTCAAATTAAGACTCAGATTGAAAATACTACTTCCGATTACGATCGTGAAAAATTGCAGGAACGTCTTGCTAAACTAGCAGGCGGTGTTGCAGTTCTTTACGTTGGTGCTGCTACCGAAACTGAAATGAAGGAGAAGAAAGACCGCGTTGACGATGCACTAAGCGCAACCCGTGCTGCAGTTGAAGAAGGTATTGTTCCTGGTGGAGGTGTTGCTTACATCCGCGCTATCGAAGTTCTTGAGAAGATGAAGGGTGATAACGAGGACGAAACAACAGGTATTCTAATCGTTAAACGTGCAATCGAAGAGCCTTTAAGACAAATCGTGGAGAACGCTGGCCTTGAAGGTTCAGTAATCGTTCAAAAGGTTAAAGAAGGTAAAGGTGATTTCGGTTACAACGCGCAAAACAATAAGTACGAAAATTTATACAAGAGTGGTGTTATCGATCCTACCAAGGTAACTCGTGTAGCTTTAGAAAATGCAGCGTCAATTGCTGGTATGCTTCTAACTACCGAGTGTGTTATTACCGAGAAGAAAGAAGAAAATCCAGCCCCAATGGGTAACCCAGGAATGGGCGGAATGGGCGGAATGATGTAATCACTACATATTTAATTAAGAGAAAGGAGGTCTTTGGACCTCCTTTTTTTATTTGCTTTACTCTAGTCACTATTTAATCAACAACTCCAATTCTAGCAGGTCTATCAGCGAGTTTACTTTATAAAACCGGGGATTGGAAACCTCATTCTCGTCAACATGTTCATGCTGCCAGGTAATATGAAATGGTATAAAAACGCCATAACCGCCTAGTCCTAATACAGGAATGATATCCGATTTTAGAGAGTTGCCAACCATCAAGAATTCGCTTGGCTTAATATCTAAATGCTTTAATAGATCTTTGTAGTTATCCTCCTGCTTATCGCTCATGATCTCGATATGATGAAAGTATTGTAGCAGGTTTGAATTCTTTAACTTACGCTCCTGATCGAGTAGATCGCCTTTGGTAGCAACAATCAATTTATAATGCTTTTTCAACGATTCTAGCACCATGTGAACCCCATCTAGTAAGTGATTAGGCTGATTTAACTGTTCTTTTCCCAATTCAAGGATGGTTTGAATGGTTGATGTGGACACCTGGGTATTCGATATCCGAATTGCCGTTTCAACCAATGAAAGGGTGAAGGCTTTTATTCCATATCCATATAGTTCAAGGTTGTTAATCTCGGTATTGAAGAGCTCTTCGGTTATCTTTTCTTTTGGGAGATATTCCTTAAGCAGTTCACAGAATTTATCCTCAGTTTCACGGTAGTAGAGTTCATTCTCCCAGAGCGTATCGTCTGCATCAAATCCGATAACCTTGATTTTATTGGGCATATTTATTTTTTCCCAAAGATATAGATTTAAGTATAGTGTATAATTTTATAATAAATAAAAAGGGTGGACCGATAAATTCGCACCACCCTTTTGAAATAAGTTATTAATTAGATTCAGTCCATAAACTCGTCATTGTGAACGAAGTGAAGCAACTTTAACATTGATAACCAATAGATTAGCTTTGCTGAACTCGCAGGCTCGGTTGCTTCGGAAAAAACCCTCGCAATGACGCAATTGGTTGACTTTATGGACGGACTCTAATTACTTCTCGGCAACTTGAGAACGAGTGTTAACAAATACTTTTAAGGTAGCCACCCCATTTTGATTGGGTTCAACATTAAATGTTTTTCCATTGGGAAGGAATGCATTAGCGGTACCATTTTTAGTAAGTTCAACCAGTTTAATGCTTTGGTTTGCTCCCTCATAGCTCCAACTTTTACTTTCAGGGCTATATACCAACGCACCTGCTGTCCCTTTATTTGGTCCTTCGAGTTGAATAAAATCGAATCGATTTTGCGATGCGGTAACCGAGTATTTTAGACCATTCTGTTCAATAATCTTGGTTTCATGATCTCCAGCATTCATAGCCATAGGATTAGAACCAGTCCAAAATTCAATTGTATTTAGCACCAAACCATCGATTAGAAGAGAGATTTCATAAACAGGTACTACGACCAAAACAAGAAAGACAAGTTCGGATACAAATCTATCACCAAGTCCTTTGTTCCACTCAAGAACTTTATTGGTTAATTTAAAAGATCCTATACACGATGTTTGAGTATAGCCAATTGCTAGAACGATAGCAATTGCAATAACAGCAGTGAACTTTTTCATTGTTTCCATTTTTAATTTAAATGTTTTTTGAACATCAAAGATATTCTCAAAGTTAACAAATTTCAACTTTAGTTAATCAGGAGAAGCAGTCATTTCGCTATTTTTGAATATCTTTGCAAACTAATTAAAAATCAGCATGGACAACATCAGAAACTTCTGCATTATTGCCCATATCGATCACGGAAAGAGCACCCTTGC
>JAYTVX010000310.1:0-4898 GCA_043743775.1 Bacteroidales bacterium
AAACGATTTGCCAAGCCTTAATCCACGGGCAAAATGATTGGGTTTATAGCCCAGCTCATGTACTTTGGCAAGTACCCGCTTCTTGGTTGCTGCCGAAATACCTTGCTCAACATCTTTGCCGTTCAGCACAAGCGATACCAGTGAACGGGAAACACCTAGACTCTCAGCAATATCATTCAACGATACACGTTTTTTCTTCATTATTACCTCCCGAAGCAAATGTAAAGAATAATTCCTAAAACGATTTAGGCGATAGGATAATTCTTCTAAAATAATGAAACCCTTCCTTGAAAATCAAAAAAACTGAGGCGCAGAGACACGGTTATTCTATTTTCAAAATTATTTCTCTGTGACTTTGTGTCTCTGTGTTTGTTTCCTTCTTATTAAAAACTTCGTTCAATTAAGCAAAATCAAGAAGGATTCATTAATTTTGAATTCATTCAATTGTATACTAATCCAGCACCTATGAAAAAGTTAATCTTGCTATCGATGTTAATACCATTTCTCGCAAACAACATTTCCGCACAGCAAAAAATGGTTAAATCCAAAGTTATTTCTGCAACCGTTTATTCACAGGGAGCCCAGATTACAAGGGTTACTAAGTTTAACCTCGAAAAGGGTGAGAACAAGGTTGTATTCACCAACCTACCACCAACACTCGATGAATCATCAATACAGGTGAACTGTGGTGAAGCAACAATTGTATCGGTTTCGTACCAAAAGAATATGCTCGATTCCTTATCTCAAAATCCCGAGTATTTAAAACTTCAAAACAAGAAAAAGGAGCTTGAGAAAAAAATTAGGCTCGAAACGGCATTGCTGCAAACAATCGATACTGAAAAGGATGTTCTCCTCTCGAACAAAAAATTGGTAGGTGATCAAGGGGTTAAACTTGAGGATTTAAAGAATTCTCTGATTTACTTCCGCACAAGGCTCGAGGAGCTGGAACGGACTAGGGTTGATAAGGTTGACTTGATTGCAGGTTTAGAGGAGGATTTACGTAAAATAGACGAGCAATCCCAGATTCTTTCAACTCAAAAGATTATGAGTACGAGTGAAGTTCTTGTTACATTTAACTCCTCTCAACCCATTGCTGCAAATGTTAGAATTAAATACTTTACCAAAGATGCGGGTTGGTATCCCTCCTACGATGTTCGTGTGAATAGCATTAACGATCCTTTGAGCATTACCTGCAAAGCTTTCATTTACCAAACTACCGGTGAAGATTGGAGCAAGGTTAAACTCTCCGTTTCCTCGGGCAACCCAACAACAGGTTCTACGGCTCCAAAAATATTGCCCTGGTATATTGACATCATTTACCCATACACCACAAGAATGTTGCAGAGTAAAGCGGCTGGCATAGAAAGGGATGAAGCCAAAATGGAAGAAGTTTCAACGGCAGCCTATGCTAGCAAAGATAAAAAAAGTGAATCTTATGATATGCCTGTTTCTATTTCTGATAGCCAAACTAACTTTACCTTTAACATCGATATTCCCTACGATATTCCATCAAAGCCACAACCCATAGTTGCTGTACTTCAAACCCCAACCATTAAAGCATCCTATCAGTACTCCACTATACCTAAATTATCAGAGTATGCATACTTAGTTGCTAGCATGACCGAATGGCAAGGGCTAAATCTACTTAACGGTGATGTAAACCTTTACTTTGAAAATAACTATGTAGGGACTACTTACCTTGATACTAAAGCTTCTGGCGATACACTTAAGCTATCCTTAGGGAAAGATGAAAGTTTATCGATCAAACGGACTAAATCAAAAACATTTACAGAAAAAAATCTTATCGGGTCAAAAGTTACAGAAACTTATACTTGGGAAATTACGGTTTCAAATGGAAGGAAGCAGGATATTAGTATCGATATTGAGGATCAAATACCCGTGTCAACAAACGAAAAAGTGAAGGTGAAACTCATCGAACAGGGTAATTCAAACTATAATATATCAACTGGATTGATGAAATGGATTTTACTCCTCAAGCCCACGGAAACTAAAAAACTTTCATTCTCCTATACGGTTGAATATCCAAAAGGGAATCAGGTAATCCTTGAATAAACTTAAAGATGACTAGGTTCAAAGTATGTTGTTTTTAAAGTAGAAATAATAAACCACAAAGGACTCCAAGATATACCCAAAGGACACAAAGAAAATATATTGAAATCTAGTACTTTGGGAACTTCGGAAAAGACTTAGTGTCCGTTGTGGTTAAAATAAATTTTGAGACCTTTTATATTATCCTTTAATCAACGATTTCCTGTCATTGACAAATATCATCGTTTTAGGGTAAACATTTCTTAAATCATTATGTTATAACTACATCAATTAGATTTTGAGATAAAATTAATAACTTATTTCACTGTAAATTCTATATTATGCACTCATTGGTATATAGGTAGAATTGCCACATTACGAAGATTTTATATCTTTGCGAATGAAGTAAATGATTGCATTTTTATCAATAAATATGCGAAATCAGTCTATTCAAAATTATATTTAACATAAACACCTCTATATATGACATCAGGACAAGATTTAGTGCGGATTGGCGTATTTTACGATGGCAACTATTTTTTACATGTAAGCAACTACTACAACTATTTTCACCCAAGACGCAAAAGACTTAACATAGCCGGGTTGCATGAGTTTATCAGAAATATGATTGCTCGTGAAGAGGACGTAGATTCTAGGTATTGTCAGGTAATTGAAGCCCATTACTTTCGAGGTAGAATCAGCGCACAGGAAGCCAGTCAGCGCGGAAATCAACTTTATAACGATCGAGTTTTCGATGATATCCTAATGTCAGAGGGTGTTGTGACCCACTACCTACCTATCCGAACACGTGGAGGCAAAAAGGATGATAAGGGGATTGATGTATGGTTAGCGCTAGAAGCTTTTGAGCAAGCTTTCTACAAGCGATTCAACGTTCTTGTACTTATCACCTCTGATGGGGACTACGTTCCTCTTATCCGTAAATTGAACTCTCTCGGATCAAAGGTTATGGTTCTAAGCTGGGACTTCGACTATACCGATGATATGGGTCGCGAAGTGGTTACCCGTACATCACAGGATTTAATCCGTGAGGTTACCTTTCCAGTTGCTATGCACGATGTAATTAACAATGGGCTTAAGAATAACGATAAGCTAATGGTTAACCTTTTCTCTCAGCAGGACTACAGTCAACCTAAACAGCAAACTGTTGAAATTGAAGATGACTCGGTTAAGCGCGGAACGGCTATGAACATGAATAATGGCTATGGATTTATACAGTTCCCCCCAAACAATCTCTTCTTCCACTACCTTGATGTTATTGAAAGCGATTTCAACGAAATTCACGATGGTGATGTTTTAGAGTTTACCGTTGTGAAGAATGAGAAGGGTCAAGATGTTGCTAAAAATGTTAAAAAGATAGAAGACGCAGTAGCTGGAGAGGTTGAAGATCCAAATGCTTGGTAAAACTTAATGATAAATATTAAATCAGAAAAGGGGATTGTTCACACTCCCCTTTTTTCTTTTACGTTTCACTCTTAACTTTTCACTTGCCTCTTCCCACTTTTTCTTACTTTTGTATCTTCTTGAATTTGTATTTATTGACAATAACTATGGAAAGTACACTTTTAATTTACAACACCTTAACCCGAAAAAAGGAAGCGTTTAAGCCTATTAACCCTGAACATATCGGACTCTATGTTTGTGGTCCTACCGTTTATAGCGATGTGCATTTAGGGAATTGCCGAACTTTTATTTCATTCGATTTAATCTATAGATATTTTTTACACCTAGGGTACAAAGTACGATACGTTCGTAACATCACCGATGCTGGGCATCTGGAGGGTGATATGGATGAGGGTGATGATAAATTTGCGAAGAAGGCAAAGCTGGAACAGCTGGAACCAATGGAGATTGTTCAGAAATATACGCTCGTTTTTAGGGATGTGATGCGTACCTTTAACACTTTACCCCCCAGCATTGAACCAACAGCAACGGGTCATATCGTCGAACAGATTGAGATGATTAAAAAAATCATCGAAAAGGATTACGCCTACGAAATCAACGGTACTGTTTATTTTGATGTAGAAAAGTATAGTAAAGAATTTCCCTACGGACAGCTAACCAATCGTAAACTCGAGGATCTATTGGAAGGAACACGCGAACTTAGCGGGCAGGATGAAAAGCACGGTCGTCTTGATTTTGCATTATGGATTGCCGCAAAACCTGAGACATTGATGAAATGGCCTTCTCCGTGGGGATGGGGGTTTCCTGGTTGGCATATCGAGTGTTCGGCCATGGGAAGAAAATATCTAGGAGATACATTTGATATTCATGGGGGGGGTATGGATTTACAGGCAACACATCACACCAACGAAATAGCACAATCTCAGGCATGCAATCATAAAGCGCCCGTCAATTATTGGATGCATACCAATATGCTAACCGTAAATGGAATTAGAATGTCAAAATCTGCGGGGAATGGATTTTTACCCAACGAGCTATTTACGGGCAATCACCCTTTATTGGAGAAAGGTTATTCTCCCATGGCCGTGCGATTCTTCATGCTACAATCACATTACAGGAGCACTCTGGATTTCTCGAATGAAGCGCTTCAAGCCTCCGAGAAAGGGCTACAACGATTAATGGCTGCCAATCGGTTCATCGATAGGATTAGACCCTCAGATAAGTCTACAGTTGATGTAAAGGATATAAATAGAGCATTTGATGCCCTTAACGATGATTTCAATAGTTCAATTGCTATTGCCGTACTATTCGACTGGGTTCGGAACATTAACCTACTTGCTGAAAACAAAGAAACCATCACCGACGCTGATCTTACTTCACTTCGAAGTACTTTCAGAACAATCCTTTTTGACATTCTTGGGTTGAAA
>JAYTVX010000311.1:0-5127 GCA_043743775.1 Bacteroidales bacterium
ACCATTGATAAGTACCACCCACATACCGATGGTAACTCATCTGCAAGAATGATTGCTGCTGTAGAGAGCTACATAGAACGAAACGGAATTCCTGAAAAAAGAAAAATCAATATATATCGACGATATCGAATGAATAAGATGTTTGGAAATAAACCTCAGTAAAATGCTGCTAGAACAAGAAATAAAGAATACCGTTGAAGTTCTAAAGAAAGGTGGAATTATCCTCTACCCTAGCGATACTATATGGGGAATTGGCTGTGATGCAACAAACCCTGATGCCGTGGCTAAAATATATGAAATTAAGCAGAGAGAGGATTCAAAAAGCATGCTTGTTCTAATTGACAAGGCTGGCAGAATACCATCTTACGTCTCGGAGATGCCAGATCTTGCGTGGGATCTGGTTGAACTATCAGAGAAGCCACTTACAATTATCTACCCAAATGGTAAAAATTTAGCCAAGAACTTACTTGCACCAGATGGTTCAATTGGCATTCGAGTTGTTAACCATGAGTTTTGCAGTAAGCTGATCAGCCGATTCGGAAGGCCAATTGTATCGACCTCGGCAAATATTTCAGGGAAAATATCCCCTAAATCATTTTATGATATAGACAAAGAGATTAAAAGTAAAATCGACCATATTGTTTCAGAAGAGTTTGATCATCCGGTTTCCGACAAACCATCGAGTATCATTATGCTTGGTATAAATGGGGAGATAAAAATTATTAGAGAATAAGAAAAGCGGGATCGATAATAGAACCCGCTTTTCTTTAACTCTATCTTAAATGATTATTGCAAATGATGAATTCCGCCAGATCCTGAGGTTTTTGCATTAACAATTGGACGTCCTTTGTAATATACATCACCACTTCCAGAAACACGAGCATCAAGTTCATCAACCGACCAAACCTTAATGTCACCTGAACCGCTAACGCTTATATCAACCTTCTTGCACTGTAGATTCTGATTATCAATATCACCAGAGCCACTAATAGAATAAGAAGCGCTTTCAGCCATATTCGTTCCTGCCATATAAATATCGCCTGATCCAGATATTGCCAAGTTCAAATTCTTAACCGATAAAATTTCAACTTTTATGTTTCCACTTCCACTAATCTTAATTTTCAAGTCATCTGTTTTAATAGCTGTTTGAGCTAAAATATCGCCTGATCCTGAAATATTTAAAACATTCACTTGAGGCATAGAAATATAAATCTTCACCTTTTTATCGTGAAATACAAAATTGAAATGATCCTTGTTCTTGATTTTTAACATATCACCATCAACTACGGTTTCAATTTTTTCGAGGTAGTCAGCATCAGCCTCAATTTCAACTTTATAATCTGCCGCTTGACTTAAATATATATCAGCAGAAATTGATAGACTCACACCTGTAAAACCGGATACTTTTCGAGTTTCACGTTGTTGCGCATTAGTAGAACTAATAAAAAAGGTAAAAACAAAGGTCGCAAAGATTTTAACTAAAAATGATAACTTTTTCATATTGTTTGTTTTATGTTAGATTATTAAAGATTCTGATTTTCTTAAATCATTTTCATATAGACGAAGAAATGCTAAAATTTGCTGCATATATTTTATGTTTTTGATCGTTTCTTTTACTATTACCCGTTAATTTCTTACTTTTACATCTTTAATACCTTATAACATGTCTACACCATTTAAGAATATATTTTTCCCAAGCGATCATACTCCTAGGTGGATTGTTTTTCTAATCGACATATTGATTTGTGCCACTTCAATAATCATTGCATACTTCTTAAGGTTTGATTTCAAACTTGCGGATTCAATTCTCGAAGGTTTTAAATCTTCGATCCCTCTCCTCCTGTTTGTAAGAGCCTCAACCTTTATTGCCTTTAAATCTTATGCAGGGCTAATTAGATATACTAGTGTTAAAGATACTGAAAGAATTATAGTTGTAGTAAGCGCGGGAACTGTTATCCTTTTTATTATTAACCAAATTCATTACTACAAAGACGGAACATATATTTTCCCTAATTCGATACTTATTATTGACTACTTTGTAACCTCAATCATCTTAATAGGTTCACGATTTACAATTAAAACAATTTACTATAGGATTGTTAATGATGGGTCAATACCTGAGAATATTATTATATATGGTGCAGATCAGTTTGCTGCAATTACAAAAAAAACCCTCGATCGTGATTCAGAAACAAACTTTAAAGTAATTGCTTTTATCGATTACTTCAATAAAAACGAAGGGAATAAGCTTGAAGGGATAAGCATTTACAACTCCGATAAGCTTGATATCCTAATGAGTAAGTATACGATTTCGAAACTAATAATTGCAAAAAAGGACATTGACCCTATTAGAAAGAAAAAACTGGTGGAGAGATGTCTTCGATATAACGTTAAAGTTCTTACAGTTCCTAATGTAAACACGTGGATCAATGGTGAGTTAAGCCTCAAACAGATTAAGGGTATTAAAATCGAAGATCTTCTTGAACGCCTACCAATTATACTTGACAAGAAGCGTATTCAAGCGGATATTAAAGATAGGGTTGTATTAATCTCTGGTGCTGCCGGTTCAATTGGTAGCGAATTAGTCAGGCAGATTGCAAAATTCAATCCCAAAAGAATTATCCTTCTCGATCAAGCTGAAACTCCTTTGTACGACCTAGAACTTGAGCTAAAGGAAATAAATCAATTCTTCAACTTTGATGTTGTGATTGGAAGCATTACCAACGAATACCGAATCAGAAAAATTTTTGATGTTTTTCGCCCATCAATTGTTTTCCATGCTGCTGCATTCAAGCATGTACCTATCATGGAAAACAATCCAACCGAAGCAATCTTTAATAATGTTTATGGCACGAAGGTTATCTCCGATTTAGCTGTTGAATTTGGCGTTGCAAAATTTGTAATGATTTCAACCGATAAAGCGGTTAATCCTACAAATATTATGGGAGCAAGCAAGAGAATTGCCGAAATATACATCCAAACATTAAACAGAACCTGTTCTACTCGCTTTATTACCACACGATTTGGAAATGTACTTGGCTCCAACGGATCTGTTATTCCTCGGTTTAAGAGGCAGATTGAGAATGGTGGTCCAATAACCATTACCCATCCCGATGTTACTCGCTATTTCATGACTATCCCAGAAGCCTGTCAACTAGTTCTTGAGGCTGGAGCCATGGGTGAAGGTGGTGAGATTTTTATCTTTGACATGGGCAAATCGGTTAAAATTATTGATTTGGCAAAGAAAATGATCCGACTATCAGGGCTGGTCCTAGGAAAAGATATTCAACTAAATATTACAGGGTTACGTCCAGGTGAAAAACTATACGAAGAACTTCTGAATGATAAAGAGAATACTATCTCTACCCATCATCCTCAGATAATGATTGCTAAGGTTCGTGAATACGATTCTCTGATAATCTTCAATCAAATTAATAATCTAATTAAAAGTCTAGCAACCCACAACAATTACGCCCTTGTCAGTCAAATGAAAGAGATTGTTCCAGAATTCATTAGCCAAAACTCCATTTTTGAGGAGTTGGACCGTCATAATAAGTTCATAATGAATGAAAGAACATAATACGCTTAACTACTTCCATAATACGCCAATCCAAATCCGTTTCAACGATATTGATCAGCTAGGGCATGCCACGAACTCGGTTTACCAACAATATTTTGATTTAGGTCGAATGGCCTATTTCAACGATGTATTAAAGGAGCAGATGGATTGGGAAATAGAAGGGTTGATCCTTGCCAGCATAAGCATCGAATACTTAAATTCTATTAAGCTCTACGACAAAGTAATTGTTCGATCAAAGATATATCATATAGGGAACAAAAGTTTGAAGATGAGCCAAGATCTTTTCGATGAATCTACAGGGAGAATTGCAGCAACCAGCAAAGCTACAATGGTAGGCTACAGCAATAAAAATGAAACTACCATTAAGGTTCCTGAGCGATGGAGAAAGAACATTATCACCTATGAGCACGATACGCTATTCGAGGTATAAATCGATAAGACCATCGGGAATTTCCATAACAATAGTCTTTCCTTCTGTATTTATTTCGAGAATTAATTCATCTGCAGCCGGAATCATTACCTCAGCACCAGACTGGTGAATTATGGTAAAAACTGCGTTCGATAGGTACTCCTGATAATCAATAATCTTCCCAACCAGTTGGTCGTGATTACTAATCAAAGTGAAACCGATCAAATCGCTCATCAACAGTTCATCGCTCAGTTCTATTTGGTCGGATGGAAGTAGAAGTTTTAGCCCAACCAGCTCGTTGGCGATATTGACATCCTCTACATCTTCGAGTTTTATTAGGGCTTTGTCCTCACCCTTTGAGCGAATAGATAGAATAAAAAAAGGAACCGGAATTCCATCAAATTCGATGAAAACCGATTCCAAATTTTGTTCTTCGAGGTAAAAATCGTCGTTCCAAACAACTTGGAACTCCCCGCTTACACCGTGAGTTCTTTGTATAGTTCCAATTTCACTAAACTGGTTTGAACTCATGGTTTAAGGCTCTACGCCTCAGTGTTTTCTGCTTCAGGAGCACTTTCTTCTACTACATCGGCTACTTTACTTTTAGCCTCTTTTGCAGCAGCATCTGATTTTTTCTTAGCTAATTCCTGACCACGAGTTTCTTTTACTTTATTCTCGGCTTCGATGCGTTGTTTAATATCATCACGCTTACCTTTTGCAAGTGAATCTTTCTTAGCCTGAATTTTAGATTCCTTTTCGGTGATCCAGATTTGAAATTTTGCTTCAGCTTGCTCTACTGTAAGGGCACCTTTTGTAACTCCCTCGAGTAGATGTTTCTTGATCATAACACCTTTGTATGATAGGATAGCCCTACATGTTTCGGTAGGTTGTGCGCCTTTATGCAGCCAATCTATTGCGCTATCGAAATTTAATTCAATAGTTGCTGGATTGGTAATCGGATTGTATGAACCAATCCTCTCGATGAATCTGCCATCACGTGGCGCCCTGCTATCCGCCACCACGATGTGGTAAAAAGGAAGTTTTTTTCTTCCCTGACGGCTTAGTCTGATTTTTACAGGCATACTTTACGCTTTTTTATTGTTTATCCTACTAAATTTTGAGCGGCAAAGGTAGCAGA
>JAYTVX010000312.1:0-10586 GCA_043743775.1 Bacteroidales bacterium
GATAGTGGATAAACAGCGAAAGAAAACACCACTGCTACTTGAAGATTTTACCACTGAGGATGAAGACATTTATTATCCCGAAGCATTTCTAGCGGATCTCATCAACCCCGAAAGCGAATTGGAGCAGAAACTCCTACGAGAGGCGATTTTTTCAGCACTCGAAGAACTACCTGAACCACAACGGTTGGTGTTTGTATGGAATGAACTGGAGGACATGACCTTTCAAGAGATTGCGGATATCACCGGCGAGAATATTAAAACCCTCATATCACGGAAGCGTTACGCTGTAGCGTATCTGCGCGAACGTCTAAAAACATTGTATAAGGAGTATTAACCATTAAAACGTAAAATTATGATGTGTTGCGGAAAAGAAAGAAGTAAAGGATTTTGGATACTAAGAGCCATTTTAATTCCAATTGGTATTGCAGCCTTAGTGCTGGCTCTTGGTTTGCTGATTATGTTTTTGTGGAATAGCATTCTTCCTGGTCTATTCGGATGGCATACTATAACATTCTGGCAAGGTGTCGGGTTATTCGTGCTATCGAGAATTCTGTTCGGGGGATTTAAGGGTCAACACCATGCTCGTTTTCATGAGGGGATGCATCGGTGGCATATGAACCCTGAGGAGAGGGAGAAGATGAGAGCGGAGTGGAAGAACAAATGCTGCACAACGGATAAGAAGGAGTAATTCTTAGAAAAGAAAAATCACAAACCCGTCAGGTTATTAAAACCTGACGGGTTATATTATTTAATGGATGCTATCGCGTTATTTATTCTATCAATAGTTTCCTCTTTTCCAATTAGTTCGCAGATAGCCGCTACACCGGGTCCCTTGGAGGTGCCAACAAGACTTAATCTAAGCCCATTCATCACTTTACCCATGCTATAGTTCTTATCGTAGATAAAGGTTTTAATCTTATCCTCAACTTCGTGAGCGCTGAATTCATTGATATTATTGAGAATTTCAACCACTTCTTTCATGATGGCTGGAACATCCTCTTTCCAAATTTTTTGAACGGTAGCAGCATCGTATGAAGCTGGTTTTTCGAAGAAGAACGATGATTGTTCCCACATCTCATTCACGAAGTTTACGCGATCTTTAACTAGACCAACAATTTTCTCAACTTTTGATGATTCTACATGAATGCCTTTGTCAATGAGCATTGGCATGAAAAGCGTTGCAAGTTCCGCATTGCTTTTTTGTACAAGGTATTGATGGTTGAACCATTTTGTTTTGTCGGGATCGAAACGAGCCCCTGATTTATTCACCCGTTCTAAGGAGAATAGGTTTATGAGTTCATCCATGCTGAAAATTTCCTGCTCAGTACCCGAGTTCCATCCTAAAAGGGCAAGTAGATTTACAAAAGCTTCGGGGAAGTAACCATCCTCGCGATAACCACGAGAGGTCTCACCTTCGGATGATTTCCATAGTAAAGGAAATACTGGGAATCCTAACTTGTCGCCATCGCGCTTGCTCAGTTTACCGTTACCGGTAGGTTTAAGCAGCAATGGTAGGTGTGCGAATTGGGGCATACTATCAGTCCAGCCGAAAGCACGATATAGCAAAACATGTAATGGTAACGAAGGTAACCACTCCTCACCACGGATAACGTGCGATATCTCCATCAGGTAATCGTCAGTTACGTTAGCCAAATGATAGGTTGGAAGCATATCGATGCTTTTAAAAATCACCTTGTCGTCGAGGGTTGAAGTGTTAACCACTACATCGCCACGGATAAGGTCATGCATTTTCACCTCTTCGTTCTCAGGCATCTTGAAACGAATCACCCACTGATCGCCCTTGGCAATGCGTGCTTGAACCTCATCCTGTGTGAAAACCAATGATGTTTGCATATGATTACGAACCATGTAGTTGTAGGTAAACACCTCTCCTTTTACTTCAGCATTTTTTCTGAGTTCATCCAATGATTCAGAGGTATCAAAAGCATAGTAGGCATTACCCGATGCAATAAGCTGATCGGCATATTGTTTATAGATAGTTTTACGCTCGCTTTGTCTGTAAGGTGCATGTTTCCCTCCCTCTACAACACCTTCATCAATTTTAATTCCGCACCAATTGAGCGATTCGTTGATGTACTTTTCGGCACCCAGAACAAATCGTTGGGAATCGGTATCCTCGATTCGCAATAAAAAATCACCTCTATGCTTTTTAGCAAAGAAGTAGTTGAAAAGGGCAGTGCGAACACCACCTATATGTAATGGACCAGTAGGGCTAGGAGCAAAACGGACACGGACTCTACGATTATTCATTTTTGTGTTTTTATAGGGTTCAAAGATAGAAAATTAATCCCAAATTAGTCATTTGGAGCGAAGCGAACAAAGGGCTTAGTTGGGTTTAACCCCGATTTAGAAAAACATGAACTGTAAGCAGCCCTTACAAGAATGAGTTTCAAATCTTAGTTTTTCTTAATCGATTTGTCATTACAATCTTAAATTTAGTAACAAGTAAATGCCAAGATATTCTAATGACGGTTATTAGATAAATAATTCTAACAACAATTCTGGGTTAATAGTATTTAAGAAAGCCAACTATCTATTTACAGAATTGTTTAAACCATTAATCTAAATATAGCTCTAAAGTAGTATCTTAATATCCTAAACCCTAAACTATAAACCCATGAAGCTAAATCATATTTACCTTTTTACGTTACTAATAGCGATAACATCTTGCGGAAATAGTAAACAGAGTAATAACTCAAACGTTGAAAGTATTAATGCTGAAGATTTAAAGCAATGGATTTCAGTACTCGCCTCTGATGAGTTTCAGGGTCGTTTCCCTGGAACAATCGGAGAGGAGAAGACGATTAACTACTTGGTGGAACAGTTTCAACAAGTTGGTGCAAAACCGGGCAACGGTAAAAGTTATTTTCAGGAAGTTCCTTTACTTCAGATTACCTCAGATCAGGTCATGAGGTTGAAAATTAAGGGAGCAAAGGAAGAACTCTCGCTTAATTTTTCCGAGGATTTTATTGGAGGAACGCCACAACCAACTGAGCTTATTGATATATCAAATTCAGAGCTTGTTTTTGTTGGTTTTGGAATTAATGCACCCGAGTTTGATTGGAATGATTATGCTGGGATTGATGTTAAGGGTAAGGTGGTTATTGCACTGGTAAACGATCCGGGCTTTTACGATAGCACTCTTTTCAAGGGTAAAAATATGACCTACTATGGACGTTGGATTTACAAGTATGAAGAGGCTGCAAGACAGGGTGCTACGGGTATAATACTGATTCACGAAACCGAAGCGGCCTCTTACCCTTGGAGTGTGGTTCAGAACAGCTGGTCAGGGACTCGATTTTATCTTGCAAATAATATAGTTACCAGATCCGGGCTCAAGTTTCAGAGTTGGGTTAACACCGAGAGCGCAAAACGGGTTTTCAAACTGGCTGGAATGGAGTATGATAAAGCTGTAAAAGATGCATCTAAGCATAGATTTATTGGGGTAGATTTAAAGTTAAAGGCGTCTATAAATTTTAAGAATACAGTAAAACATATCAAATCAAACAATGTTGTTGCCTTAATACCAGGTACGGATTTGGCTGATGAATACATTATCTATACTGGTCACTGGGACCATTTCGGAGTAAATCCAAAATTCAAAGGAGATTCTATACTCAATGGTGCACTTGATAATGCAACAGGAACAGCAGCTCTACTCGAAATAGCAAAGGCATTCAATAATCAACGGATTAAGCCAAAACGTTCTGTCCTATTAATGGCAGTTACCTGCGAGGAGCAAGGATTACTTGGAAGTCAATTCTATACAGAGAATCCAATTTACTCATTGAATAAAACAGTTGCAGTTATCAATATGGATGCTTTGAATATATTTGGAAAAACCAAGGATATGATAATATCTGGTTACGGATTCTCGGAGCTGGATGACTATGCCATTGAAGTTTTAAAGACACATAATCGTTATGCTGCAGCTGATCCAACACCAGAGAGAGGCGGTTATTACCGTTCCGATCATTTCAGTTTCTCCAAAGTTGGCGTTCCCTCTATCAACATATCGTTCGGGTTGGATAATCTAGAGCATGGTAAGCAATGGTCGATGGATAATATGGGAAAGTGGATATCGAAAAATTACCATAAGCCATCGGATAACTATGAACCGAATACCTGGAAGTTTGACGGTATGGTTGACGATATTGAGGTCTACTTCGAAATGGGTTACAAGCTAAGTACAACCAATAAATTTCCGAATTGGAGAGCTGGCGTCTTTTACAAAGCGAAGAGGGATGAGATGATGAAGAAGTAAAGAATTAAACATCCGTTTTATCAGGATAATTCTTTAAACATAGAATCTCTTCCGAATTCTTCGAATGTTTCAAAATCTAATGAGATGTGTTTGGTAATAACCTTTTTAACATAGATAATAGAACAAATTTGTCAATTGGTTTTGGTACAAAACCACGGAATCCAGCAGTTTGAATTTTGTGCTCATCCTCCTTCATAACGGATGCTGAAATAGCTATAATTGGAAACACCTTGCTAAGATTTAGCAACTTTATTCTATTAAGGAGTTCAAATCCATCCATATCTGGCATCTTGATATCCGTGATCAGCAAATCCGGTGGATGGGATGTGATCCGCTCGAGGGCTTTCGAACCATTAGATACAGTAAGAATTTTAAGGTTATGAGGCTTTAGTATTTCTGTTATTAGGATTAGATTGGACAGATTATCATCAACCACAAGAATTGAGGCGCCATAAAACATAATTTTAAGAAGGCGCTCTTTCTCTTTGGTTTTTTCAACTTGCTCATGTTTACAGATCTCGAGATTCAGAAAATCGAGGGTGAAAGTACTACCTATTCCGATGTTGCTTTCAAGAGATATTTTACCACCCATGAGGTCCATTAGCCTTTTGGTAATTGTTAAGCCCAAACCAGTTCCGGTGCTTAGCCTTTGAACTTCCGAATCGATTTGAACAAACGGTGCAAAAACACGTTTCAGCTGATCTTGCGGAATCCCAATCCCCGTATCGACAATTTTTATAGTAAGATGATGGTTATTCTCCTTTCTAGCCGGTTTTGAATCAATGGTTAGCATTATTCGACCCCTTTCGGTAAACTTAATGGCATTGCTTACCAGATTAACTAAAACTTGCCGAAAGCGAGTTTCATCAATTAAATAGTAATCTGCTACGTTTGAAGATACTGAAATATCTATACTGATTTTTTTCTGATGAAGAGTAAGGAAGAATAGATTTTCTATTTCTTTAACAACACTTTTTATTCTAGTGGGTTCTTTCTTCATTGATAATTTTCCTGCTTCAACCTTTGATAAATCAAGTACATCGTTGATAAGTTTAAGTAAGGTCTTTCCGTTAGCAACAATAATTGAGATGTACTCTTTATCGCTCGGATCTTCTAAGCGCTCTTCTAGCAACTCAGAAAAGCCTATTATGGCATTCATAGGGGTTCTAATCTCGTGGCTCATATTTGCTAAAAATTCACTTTTAGCGCGATTTGCCGATTCTGCTTGATCTTTGGCGAGTTTAAGCTCTTTAGCCCTTTTTCGCCAAACGTATATCAGAAACATTAGTCCAGATACAAAAATGATAATACCCAATGAGACTCCCCAGAATACTTTTGATTCCCAGAAGTACTTGTAATCTAAATTAATATATTTATTAAAGATGACCTGTTTTTCCTTTTCAGTGATAGTATTTAATCCTTTCTGAAAGATCTGATTTAGCATGGGCATATCCTTCCGTGATGCTATTGAAAAGTAATAATCATAGCCAATTTCCCCAGCAACCCTAAGATGCGATATCCCCTCTTTATTGATAAGATAAATTGCCGTAGGCATTTCGGTAACAAATGCATCAACCCAACCGAATGAAAGATCGTGTATTCCATGTAAAGCATTTAAAACTGGCACTATCTCAAAATCAACATTAATCCCCTTTAAATATTCATCAACAGCATAATCCTTAACCACTGCAACACGTTTTCCTCGTAAATATTTTAGGTTAAAGTCCTGTCTCGTGCTATCTTTTACAAGAATAATATTATGGATAGTAAGGTATGGGGTAGTAAAAAGCCAATAGTTTTCGCGATTTTTTGTTTTCTGAGCGCAAGAAGCAAAGTCGTATTGATAGGTTTCGGCTTTTTTAATGAGCTCTTCCCAAGATTTGAGTCTGACAACTTTAATCTTTATTTTTAATCGTTTCTGAACGAGGGCTATAAATTCAGCAGCAATCCCTGAGTATTGACCTTTTTCATCAAAATATTCATAGGGAGGAAATGTTGGATCCGGCGCAAATAGTAGATCTCTGTTAAGTGAGTCGAGCCATGCTCGTTCCTCTTTTGTAAGAGGATCGGACGATATGATTTCATTCTTTTGGCAGCTCAAAAGAGAGGTGATAAGAACGAAATATACTAGCCAAATACTCAATCTCATATTAGCAAAGTATGAAAGTGAAGAATGATAATAAATAAAACCTAAGCTAATATCGATGGAATTTCAGTTAATCCCGAATAATCTTGAGAAAAAAATCATTAGAGTGATGCAAATCACTGAACTCTTAGAATAAAACCACTGCTGTGCACTGTTATTATTTCAACCCGGGAGTCCTCGGCAAAATATTTTCGTAGTTTTGATATGTAAACATCCATGCTTCGAGCTGTAAAGTAGTTGCTATCGCCCCAGAGTTTTTCTAATGCTTTATCTTTACTAAGGACTCTATTCTGATTCTTCCAAAGTAGTTCGAGTAGCTCCGCTTCCTTAGGCGAGAGTTTGAAGGTAAGCTCTCCCTTAATAAGAGTTCTTGCGCTGGTATCAAATGTATAGGTACCTATATTGATAATTACTTCAGTAGGGATAGGAGTTGAGTTACGGTCATTTCTTCGAAGAATCGCCTTTATCTTAAGAAGCAAAACCTCAGAATCGAAGGGCTTCGTGATATAATCATCGGCACCAAGGTCGAACCCTTTTACAACATCTTCTTTTAACGATTTTGCGGTTAAAAAGACAAAGGGGACCTGCGAGTCTGTGGCCCGAATGAATGATGCAAGTTCATACCCATCGAGATTCGGCAGCATAATATCAAGTACACAAAGGTTGTACTCTTTGGGTTTAAAAAGGGTGCGAGCCCTTGCCCCATCGCTAACCAGAACAACTTCAAAATCGTTTAGTTCGAGGTATGCTTTGAGTACAGCCCCAAAGTTCAAGTCATCCTCAACCAAATATATTTTACCCTCTTTACTCATTGCCGTTTACTTTATTTGGAAAGAAAAGTGTAAAGGTGCTCCCTTTTCCTAGTTCGCTGCGGAGTTGAACCATGCCTCCATGAAGCTCAGTAATCTCTTTGACATTACTTAGCCCTAAGCCAAAACCTTTGATATTATGAACATCTCCTTGGGATATTCTATAGAATTTTTCGAATACTCGCTGCTGTTCGCTTCTACTCATACCAATACCATTATCCTTAATCGAAAGGGATATTCCTCCAGGAAGGTTTTTTAGTGTAATGATTACTTGTGGTTCGCTATCAGAATATTTAATTGCATTATCGATTAGGTTAAAGATTACATTCTCCATCAGATTAGCATCTGCAAACATGAAAACATCTTCTTCGGGTTTGGTGAATAGAATTGAACCCTTTTTAGCCATGACTTGAATACCCATTTGGTCGGCAACCTTCATGGTAAGATTTGAAAGGTTAACCTCTTTCAGATTTAACTTTAATGTTTTGCGTTCAAGCCTTGCCGTCTGAAGAACGCTCTCAACAAGCTTGTTCATGCGGGAGTTTTCTTCACGAATTATGGCAGTAAAGTATTTAACCGTTTCGGGTTTATCCACCACTTTCGGATTATCGATCGAATCGGAGGCAAGGCTTATTGTAGCAATAGGAGTTTTTAGTTCATGGGTCATGTTATTGATAAAATCTGCCTTCATCTCCGCTAACTTCTTTTGCTTAATGATCGTTACTAGCGTTATGGTAAACGTTAAAAAAACTATCAAAGTGAAAAATAGTGATGCCGATATTGGAAGTATTACCGATTTATAAATTGCTGTATCCTTAACGGGGAAAGTTATTTCAAGAAAATCGTTAAGTGGCACATAGTTATTGGGAAATAATCTTGTGCTATAAACTGATTTTAGAGAGGCTGAGTTGAATTTTGGTGTGGAAAAAACTTCTTTCCTGTTCGGGTTATTCGTAATAAGCGCATACTCAAAATCAGCTGAAAGCCCTTTGTTTTTAATTTCTATGGTTAGAAGATTCTTTAACTCCTTAAAATTAACCCGATCTTTTAACTCCATTTTTCGAGCATCTACCTCGTAAACAAGCTGCTTCAAGGCCTGTTGCTGTTTTTTAGTTTGTTCTGCTATCTCCTTGGAATTAAGGGCAATTACCTCCTCCTCTAATTTATAATGATTGTTTGAATCGACATGATTTACTTTATAAACAAATCGATTATTACCCTTTGAGGTTCTTCTTTGAACCCGGTCATTCGTTCGAATATTTCTATTTGCAACATAAATTCGTGAAGGAGGTGGAGGAGGTGGAGGAATCAAATTTCTTGGTAAATCTTTGGTATTTATAGTATCAATTCGACCATTGGAGACAATAATAACTCTCGATTCAGAATCGTTTCGAACAACTTTTACCGTTCTTGAAATAGTATCGTTAAAATCCTCAGTTAGAGTTATGCTAATAGGTTCGTTAATGGTACTAAAAGATTCATCGATATTTATTGAATCGAATAATGAATTACAGGAATCAAGAGGAGGGAGATTACTATTGAAATAGTTTAATTCGAATTCATTCTCATTGGAATTTATTTCACCCTCGTTGGTAGTATCTTGCTCCCTTCTACTATGTCTGCTTCTGTAATATTTATCGGACTTGACTTTGCTTGCATTTTGCAAAAAGGCAGGTGTTCTATATTGGTAATGGGAATTATTCTTGTCTTTCTCATCAGATTTTTCTTTTTCATTAGGATACCAAAATGGAGCCTGGAATGGTATAGAGAAATTGATATCCTTTTCCTTTTCAAGTTTATCGACAACGATGGTCAATGTTTCATTCACTGCTCTATCGAAGTTCTCCTCATTAAGCTTAATAGTTTTGAGCATCCAATGAATTTGCATCAGCGTAATCCCAGTTATGGAAAGACTCATTAAGGCGATGATCAGGAATATTTTATTGCGATTCATGAATCAAAAATACAAAAAGCAAATTTTCAAATGGGTAACTTTAACATTTCGTTAGCTGCTTTTAGCTGCTTGTTAGCTAAAAATGACCTCCAAAGGCCATAGTTTTGTTTTTGAAATCAAAATATAAAAAACAATGAAAATAAACTTAGTATTTAAAAAAGCAATCTATTTGATAGCTGTTGTGGGACTTATCAGCTTAAGCGCAAATAGTTCTTTTTCTCAACAAGTAAAGAAAAAGTTAGTTAGAGTAATTGAAGTTGACGACAAAGGTGAACGTGTGGTAAAAGAGTATAATGTTTCGAACGATGCTGCGAAATTCGATAGCATTACCCACGATGTTTGCAAGAAAATTAAAGTTGAACAGAATAAAATGGACTCTCTTCAGCATATTCTGATGAGAAGTTTGCCTAACCGTTCCGAGTTTCCTTTAATGCCAGATATGCCCGAATTACCCGATTTGAATTTTGGATTTGATATGCCCGAAGCACCGTTTTTTGGTTCAGATCATGACTTTGATTTTTTTACACCCGATTCAGTAAGCAACTCCGCAAAGATTTACTACAGCGAAAAGAATTTTGATAAAAGCGAAAACCTTGATAAGATCCTTCAGGATTTAGAAAATGGAACTTTTGATCCTAAGAAGTGGGATATGAAAGAGGTAGAAAAAGATAAGATCAAGGATTTTAAAACGAAAGGTAAAGGAGAAGTAATTGTTTTTGGAAATCGTGCAATTGCCCCGCCTCACATTCGCTATTTCCATGGAAATACAGGAAGAGGGGCTCGTGTTGATATGAGAAGAGGCAAAAAAGGACATCAAATGATCTATTTTGATGCGGATTCACTTGATAAGAAAAATTTCGAAACATATTTTATTGAATCTTCTGGTGATTCAGATGGTGAGTTGTGTGAAAAAATTAGGATTATGTCTCCAGATGATAGTGGACATAAAAGGATTAAAGGCCATCGGATGGTAATCTATAGTAACGATTCTATTGATAATAAGGGTAAAATGGAAACATTTACCATTAATTCCTCGGATGATTCAGATGATCCTAATTGTGAAAAGGTTATTGTTGTTACTTCCGATGGTATGAAGCGAAATATTTCCATGAATGTTAAGAATGATGGAAAGAAGGAAAAAGAAATGGTTTTTTATGTTGAGAATGGGAAATCTAAAAAAATAGAATTTTCAAAACCCAGCATTGATGATATCAAAACCCTTGAAAAATCGGATTTGATAAAAGAGGATAAAACGAAATTAATTTCTGCAAGGTCATTAACGCTAATTCCACAAAAAGAGAAGGATAAGTTTACAATTAATTTTGAAGAAAAAGAGACCGGGAAAGTAAAGATTATTATAACCAACGATAAAGGCAAAATAATTCAAAGTGT
>JAYTVX010000313.1:0-24499 GCA_043743775.1 Bacteroidales bacterium
TCAATTTTATTTGTTAAGGATTAAAAATATATAGATGAGTGTAGTAATTTTAGGTATTGAGTCTTCGTGTGATGATACTTCGGCAGCAGTAATTCGAGATGGGTTTTTGTTGTCGAATCTTATTAGCAATCAGGATGTTCATATTGCTTATGGTGGTGTTGTACCCGAACTTGCTTCGCGAGCTCATCAAGCGAATATTATACCGGTTGTTAATAGTGCTTTAAAACTTGCAAATATTTCGAAAAGTGAAATTAGTGCTGTTGCATTTACTCGTGGTCCGGGACTTTTAGGGTCTTTACTTGTAGGATCATCGTTTGCCAAGGGATTTGCTTTAGCTCAGAATATACCCTTAATAGGGGTTAACCATTTACAGGGTCACATATTGGCTCATTTTGTTAAGGTAAAAGGGATTGAGAAACATCCGAGTTTCCCATTCCTATGTTTACTGGTTTCTGGAGGGCACACTCAACTTGTCGTTGTTCGTGATTACCTTAAGATGGAGATAATTGGTCAAACAATTGACGACGCAGCAGGGGAGGCGTTTGATAAGTGCGCCAAAATAATGGGCTTACCATATCCTGGAGGTCCTGTTATTGATAAACTGGCCGTAAGTGGTAATCCCAACGCATTCCAGTTTGCTAAACCTTTGCAGAGAGGACTCGATTTCAGCTTTAGTGGACTTAAGACATCCTTCTTATACTTTCTGCGTGATCGAATCTCCGAAAATCCTAATTTTATTGAGCAGAATAAAGCCGATTTATGTGCTTCGTTACAGTTTACAATTATTTCAATACTTTTAAATAAAATCGAAAAAGCCGCCAAGATTACTGGTATAAGCGAAATTGCAATAGCCGGTGGAGTGTCAGCAAATTCAGGATTACGAGGTGCACTTACACAACTTGGGGCGAAAAATGGATGGAATGTTAACATCCCTGAATTTCGTTTTACTACAGATAATGCTGCAATGATAGCAATTACGGGTTATTATAAATATCTTAATGGGGAATTTTCTGGGCATGATGTTATTCCACTCGCCCGCTTCCCCCTTCAATAAGTAACTGGTTTTATTCCATTAGCCCTGTTTTATGGGTTGTGAAATACTTCAAAAGAACAAACACTACATTATCAAATTGTTAATGCAATGGTTTAAACCCAATTGTTCTGGATTATAGCTTTTACTCCACCTGCAATACCAAACCTTTAAGATATTCCCCTTCTGGGTGGTAAATGTTTATTGGATGATCTGATGGTTGAGTTAATTGGTGAAGAATTTTTACCTGACGTCCAGTCATAGCACATCCTGAGAATACAGCATTTCTAAAACTATCCTTATTTACCACCTGCGAGCAGGAGAAAGTGAAGAGTAATCCACCTGGGTTTAACTTATCAATTGCTGCTGCATTGAGTCTTTTATATGCTTGAAGGGCATTTCGAAGAGCATCGTTGTGTTTAGCGAAAGCTGGGGGATCGAGAATAATTATATCAAATTTTTCTGTTGAATTTCGTATGAATTCAAAAACATCTCCACAAATTGCTTCGTGATTGGCATCCGAACCAAAGTTGACTTCAATATTTTGTTTTGTAAGTTCAATAGCCTTTTGAGAGCTATCAACGGTAATCGTTTTTGACGCACCCCCTTTGATGGCGTAAACTGAAAATCCACCGGTGTAACCGAATGTATTTAAAACAGTTTTGCCTTTGGTGTAGTTTTGGAGCAAACGCCTATTCTCTCGTTGATCGATAAAAAAACCAGTTTTTTGACCTTCAATCCATGAAACCCTGAACTTATTGCCATGCTCCAAAAGAGTATTAGCTGTTTCTTCGCCAATTAAATATCCATCGACAGGAGTGAACGGGGATTTAAAAGGTAGTGTTCCTGTACTTTTGTCGTAAACCGATGTAATGGCTCCGTTGAATTGTTCAACGATAATTTCCGCTAATCTTTGGCGAATAATGTACATTCCAACCGAATGGCATTGCATCACTGCAGTTGATCCGTAAATATCAACAATCAAACCGGGCATACAATCCCCTTCGCCATGAATGAGTCGAAAAGTATTAGTGCTCTCGCTTTGATATAGACCTAATGTCTTCCTTAACTGTATAGCATTGGCTATTTTGTTGCTCCAGAAATCTTTATCAATATCAACTTTAGCAAAGGAGATAACCCGAACTGTAATTGATGAAGGTTGGTAATGACCTAGAGCAATAAAATGACCCGATGAATCGTCAATTTCAACCACATCACCTTCAGCAGGATCACCGTTTATTTTCCGAATAGCGCCTGAGAATAACCAAGGGTGAAACCTTAGCAACGATTGCTCTTTGCCGGGTTTTAATTCAATTTTAACGTATTCCATTTTTTTGCTCTGTGGTGAATCAAATTAACTTAAAATTATTTTTCTGTAAATTTCGCCGCAAATCCATGCGTCTATCGCCGCATACTGTAGTTGAGCTTCTGTTAGTACTTCGGACTCCCAGTTTGATAGCTGCTGGTTTTTCGAAACCCTAACATTAAGTACTATTGCAGCCAGTTTACGAACACTTTTGCTTTCGATCCCTTTTTCTTTTACAAAGTTTTGAAGGTCGATAAACCCATTGGGAATGAACGGTTGTAATTTTTGCAACGATTTAATATCGTCATGTATTGCCGCCCCTACTTTGATGATATTTTTATCCTGTAGGAAATGGATCAAGGGCTTAGGAATTCCTAGTGAATTCACTCGAATAATAAGTGCAATTTCATTAGAGGCAAGTTGAAGTAAAGCAACGTTGTTGACGTTCCCTTTCTTGAACGATGGTTTCGTTTCGGTATCGAAACCGATTATTCTGCTTTTTGTGAGCACCGGTAACCAGGTGTTTAAATCATCCTCACTCGAAATTACTTTAATTTCACCGGGATAAGATATTCTGGGAAGTTTAAGAATTTCTTCGTTCTCAATCGTTTCTGCAAACATTTCAATCTTCGCTATTTAAATCATTCTGTCGTTTTGTGATGAACCAATTGCTTGTGTCGGTTTCCTTACTCTCCTCGTTGGGTTCATCATTTTGTTCTAGATCAATACCCGAGAAAAGGATAAAATGCATGGCGCGAATTGCGTTAGCAAGCCTAATTCCCCAGTATTCTTGATAATTAGTTCTACACTCCCATAGGGCATCGTTCATGATTTCAGCATTACCCGCCTGATAAAGTGTGGTGAAGTTCTTTAGATCTTGCCATACGTCAGTCATATACTCTGAAATACTTGCGGTGTATACCCCTTCGCCTTCATTAGCTCTTGGATCGTATATTTCAAGAAAATCATCATTAGGGCCTAGTATCTGTTTTAGGTTATTCTGAACATCAAAATAAAAATCCTCCGTTACAAATTTTTCGTTTCCCTCATCATAAATAGGTTCTGTTTCAGGAAGGAGCGATGTCTTATAGTAAAGTAATGGTAACAGTTTTTGGCATGCTGTAACAAATGATTTTCGGCTATGATCTTTAATATTCTCCAGAAAAGCACAGTATTCCCTTGCAACAGTTGCAAATTCAACAACATTTCTACTATATACTATGCTCTTAGTATCCATCTCTTTAATGCTTATTTATTGATTCTAAATATTTAGCCACATTTAAAAACGCAAATATAGAAAAGAAGTTACAGGTTACGAATTGAAAATTGTGGAATTATGATGTTTGCTTAATTTGGACATTACTCAGTTACACTCCACCAGCTAAGCAAAGCCTTATCATCCTTAACTATCTTTTTATTATCAAGCAGAAAATGAATTACTTTAAGCGTCCTATCAGGTTTTTCCCTAATCGAATCGACAAGGATTTCAATGGTAGCGGGTTCAACGGTGAGGATTTCTTTAATCCTTTTGAGTATATTATCAAATTCAATCTTGCTCAAATCGAGTTCGTTTCGAGAGGTGCAAATATCGCACTTACCACATCTGTAGGAATCTGTATCGCCAAAATAGTCGAGTAGGAATTGACTTCGGCATTTAGTGATATTTGATGAGTAATCGAGTAAGGCATCGATGCGTTTAAGAAATCTCTCTTTGCGTAATCGGTAATTCTCGTAGCTCAACAGGAGGTTTTTATCATCTAGCCGTTCTGCTATATAGATAATAAGAGGCGTTTTCTTCCTTGGAATATAGTTAATGATTTTCTGCTTGCTTAACCTCTTGAGATTTTCAATCACCACGGGCAGTGGGACTCCCGAAGCCCGTGCTATATAAGTCTCATCGATTTTAACGTATTGTGTGAAAACGCCTTCAAATGATCGAAGCATAATCTTTATAAACTTATCCATTTCGGCATGTGCCACCTGATACTTGTACAGTTCTTGCTTGTTAACTATGAACATCAACCGACTGGGATTGTCAAGTTCATCGGTTAGCTCTATATAGCCTTCCCTTTCCAAAAATTTCAGTGAATTGTATGCTTTAACGGTATTTATCTTATAGGTTGAGGCAAAATCCATAAGGTTGAAATCGTAAATTTCACCTTTTCCAGCACCAATTGCAATGTTAAGGTAGGAGCCGAGTGCTTGATAGGTACGCCTTATCTCATTGGTTTCGGGGAAATTGGCCTCAGTTCTCTGCTCAATTTTTGACTTATCGGATTCGTTGTAAAGTAGGATTGCGTAGGCTAGATTAAGGTCGCGCCCAGCGCGTCCTGCCTCCTGAAAGTAGGCCTCAGGCGAATCGGGTAAATCCATATGGATTACAAATCGAACATCGGGTTTGTCGATCCCCATGCCAAAGGCATTGGTAGAAACGATTACTCTTGTTTTTCCTTTTTGCCAGTCATCCTGTCGAATACCTCTCATGTCACCCGAAAGACCAGCATGATAGAAATCTGCTGATATGCCCTCTTTCTTGAGCATCATTGATATCTCTTTGGTTTTCTCCCTATTTCGAGCATAAACAATACCACTACCAGGAATGCTGTTGATGATTTTGAGAAGATATTTGTTCTTATCCTCGATGTTTCGAACCAAATAAACCAGATTCTTCCGTTCAAAGCTCATCTTAATAAGATTCTTCTCTTTGAACTTTAATCGGTTCTGAATATCATCTGCAACCTCGGGTGTAGCTGTTGCCGTAAGAGCAAGAAAAGGGGTGTTGGGTAGTAGCTCCCGAAGCTCTGCAATTTTCATGTAAGAAGGTCGAAAATCATAACCCCACTGCGAGATACAGTGCGATTCGTCGATTGCAATAAGGTTAACATTAAGTTTTCTAAGCCTTACCTTAAAGAGCTCGGTATCCAACCTTTCGGGTGAAAGGTAGAGGAATTTAAAATCGCCGTATGCACAATTATCAAGTTGAATTTCAATTTCATGGCGAGCCAAACCTGAATGAATTGCTACCGCTTTAATACCTCTTTTTTTAAGGTTTTCAACCTGATCTTTCATTAATGCAATCAGCGGGGTAACCACTATGCAAATACCCTCTTTTGCAAGTGCCGGAACCTGAAAGGTAATTGATTTACCACCACCTGTAGGCATTAGGGCAAGAGTATCGCGACCATCGTATACCGATTGGATTATCTCCTCCTGTATTGACCGAAAGCTGCTATAGCCCCAGTAACGGTGTAGTATTTGCTCGAATTGGTTCAATAAAACATTTTCTGATTACGTGTACAAATTTAGTTTAAATATGTTGATTCTCTTGATGATTGTAAAGATGGTTAATGATGATGATGTTTTCTAAATGGTTAAAAATTGTTAAGTTTAGGAGTGGGTTTATAAACATCTATTGATCCAGCACGTTTTAAGTACCAATATATTAACATCATTTATATATCTATTGAAGAGAAATCAAGGCTTGTTGGTACAGCATTTTTTTATAACTTGCCGCATTAAATTATTAAACAACAAAGTGATGTCATTTTACGATGCAAAAGTTGTAGCAGAGGGGCTTACATTTGACGATGTATTGCTGGTTCCAGCATACTCCGAGGTATTACCCCGTAATGTGGATGTCTCCACCAAGTTTTCAAGGAATATTGATATCAAAGCACCGATTGTATCTGCCGCAATGGATACAGTAACCGAATCGGCCTTGGCAATTGCTATTGCACGAGAAGGTGGGATTGGTGTTATTCATAAGAATATGAGCATTGAAGCTCAGGCAAAACAGGTGCGTGAAGTAAAACGGTCTGAAAATGGCATGATTTACGAGCCTGTTACCATTCATCCCGACGAGACAGTTGGAGATGCCTTAAAACTTATGAAAGAATTTCATATAGGGGGTATCCCAGTTATTGATAACAATAATATACTGTTAGGGATTGTTACCAATCGCGATTTAAGATTTCAGGTAAATATGCGCCTCCCCATTAAAGAGGTGATGACCAGCGAGGGCTTGATTACAACATCAAAGACCACAGATCTCAATACAGCCGCTGCTATTTTGCAGGAGTATAAGATAGAAAAGCTCCCTGTAGTTGATGATAATTTCAAATTAGTTGGTCTTTTAACCTATAAGGATATTACCAAGGTAAAGGATAATCCATTTTCAAGTAAGGATAGCAAGGGTCGCTTACGTGTTGCCGCTGGTGTTGGAGTTACACATGATACTCTCGAAAGAGTGAGAGCTCTTTATGCGGTTAAAGTTGATGCAATTGTTATTGATACTGCTCATGGACATACAAAGGGCGTGGTTGATATGCTCAAACTTGTAAAAAAGGAGTTTCCTGATTTAGATGTTGTTGTGGGTAACATAGCAACAGCGGAGGCAGCTCTTGCACTGTACCATGCAGGTGCAGATGCTGTAAAGGTTGGTATTGGACCAGGTTCAATATGTACAACACGCATAATTGCAGGTGTTGGTGTACCTCAACTCAATGCTATTTATGATGTTTCAAATGCATTAAAAGGGAAGAATGTGCCCGTTATTGCCGATGGAGGTATTCGCTATTCAGGCGATATCGTTAAAGCATTAGCCGCAGGAGCCGATACCATTATGGCTGGTTCACTATTTGCTGGAGTTGAGGAATCGACTGGCGAAACCATTATCTTCGATGGTAGGAAATTTAAGCTATACCGAGGTATGGGATCAATTGAGGCTATGCAGCAGGGTTCTAAGGATAGATATTTTCAGGATGTTGAGGATGATATCAATAAATTAGTTCCTGAGGGTATTGCCGCTCGAGTTCCATATAAAGGCACTCTTAAAGAAGTTTTCTACCAGATGATCGGTGGTTTAAGGGCAGGGATGGGCTATTGCGGGGCTGAGAATATCGAGGCACTTAAGCAAGCTAAATTTGTAAAGATTACTAGTGCAGGTATGATTGAAAGTCATCCTCATGATGTTTCTATTACTCGTGAGGCTCCAAATTATAGCCGATAGGCTATTGAATAATACCATTTTTATAAAGTTAAACTCAAATAAAGCAGTAATGAAATTAATTTCAAGTTTTATCATTTCTGTAGCGTTGTTCGGAGCGATTGTTTCAAATGCGCAGCAAAATAGCGATCAAATCCTCTTGACTGTTGGGAATGAAAAAATTCCTGCAAGTGAATTTATTAGAATTTACTTGAAGAATAATCAAGTTGCGAATACTATTGACAGTAAGTCGGTTGAGGAGTATCTGAATTTGTTTGTAAATTTTAAACTTAAGGTTGCCGATGCATTAAACTCAAAGTTAGATACATTGTCATCCTTTAAAAGCGAATTAGCGAGCTTTAAAAAGCAGCTGGCTCGACCCTATATGGTTGATCGGGAAACTGAGCAAAGGCTTATTAACGAAGCCTACGACAGAATGAAATATGATGTAAGCGCTAGTCATATTCTTATCTCTGTCCCAGAACAAGCAACACCTGCTGATACCTTAAAACTTTACGAAAAGGCTCTTGCGATTAGGACTAGAATAGTTAATGGAGAACCTTTTGAAGTTGTTGCTCGGGCTACTAGCGATGATCATTCGGTAACGAACAATAATGGATTAATCGGTTATTTTACCGTTTTTCAAATGGTGTACCCCTTTGAATCTGCCGTTTATAGTATGAAGGTAGGTGAGATATCAATGCCCATTCGAACTCCCTTTGGTTACCACGTAATTAAGTTGCACGATAAACGCCTTGCTCGGGGACAAATTAAGGTGGCACATATCATGATAGCAGTTTCCAAGGATGCAGCTCCTGAACAACAACTTCAGGCCAAAACAAAAATTCAGGAGATATATAAACAAGTTATGAGTAATGAGGATTTTGGAAAATTGGCGAATCAATTTTCTCAGGATCCCGGTTCATCGAAGAATAATGGTGAATTACCTTGGTTTGGTAATGGTAATACAGTTCCAGAATTTGAGCGTGTTGCATTTGGATTCGACCATGATGGGCAGATTTCCGAACCATTTCAAACTGCTTTTGGATGGCATATTATGAAAAGGCTTGGGCGAAAAGAAATTGGCACTCTCGACGATATGCTCCCTGAGATTAAGAAAAGGCTGGCAACGGATATGCGAAATGTTATGTCCATTGATAAGATGATTGTTAAGATAAAACAGGAGAATAATTTTAAAGAGGACACTCTTACTCTGATCCCAATCATTACCTTGATTGATTCCTCCATTTATAAGGGGAATTGGAAATTACCAGTTCTTAAAGAGAATAAGGTGATATTTACTATTGCTGATCAAAAACATGATCAATCGAAATTTGTTAAATACCTCTTTCTTTATCAACAAAAGCCACTTTTTGGATCTTTCCGTTCAATTGCTAGAAAGGCATACTTGAATTGGGTAAATCAATCTATTTATGATTATCAAGAGTCAATCCTCGATCAAAAATATCCTGATTTCAAATATCTGTTGCAGGAGTATCACGATGGAATATTACTTTTTAACATAAGTGATATGATGGTCTGGTCAAAGGCTTCGAGCGATACTGTTGGATTGATGAAATTCTATCAGAATAAAAAAGATAATTATCATTGGGGTGAAAGGGTTCACTATGCTATATACACTTGTGCCGACGATAAACAGCTCGCCAAAGTGAATAAAATGGTAACCAATCGAAAATCAAAAGGTTTAAAACCTGAGGATGTTATAGCTAAAATCAATAAAGGAAAAGGATTGCCAGTTACACTTGAATATCAAGTGGCAAATCCAGAGGAGAAGGAGGTTGTTGACTATAAGATATGGACAAGCGGTCTATCCAAAACTGTGGCAATGGATGGGAAGAACTCTTTCAAAGAGTTGATAGCGGTTACATCAGGAGAGATCAAGGCATTAGCTGATTGTAAAGGGCAGGCAATATCTGATTACCAGCAATCACTTGAAGAGGAATGGTTAAAATCGTTACGCCAAAAATTTCCTGTATCCATTAATCAGAATGTGCTCAAGCAAGTTGTTGATACCTTTGTAAAATAATAGTATAACCAATAAGGAGGTAGAATGAAAATAAAAATCAGATACATAAACAGTTTGCTTATAATGGCGGTAATTTTATTGCTGACCTCCTGCTTTAACAGAGGTAGTAAAGAGCAGAAGCCTCTTGCTGTTGTTTATGAAAAGTTTTTATACAAATCGGATATAACAGATATCTTTCCAAGAGGGATGACCAAAGGAGATAGTATAAAGATATTAAACGCATACGTAGATCAGTGGATACGTCATAATCTCATGCTTAGGTTGTCAGAGGAAAATCTGAAAGATGAGCAAAAGAACGTTTCTAAGCAGTTGGAGGATTATCGTTCATCGCTGCTCATTTTTAAATATGAACAGGAATATATATTGCAAAGGCTTGATACCGCCATTTCATCGGAAGAAATACAATCATTTTACTCCAATAATATTTCAAACTTCACCCTTAGCGAAACACTTGTAAAGGCCCTTTACATAAAGGTTCGTAAGGACACACCCTACTCAGAGAAAATTAAGGAGCTGTACAAGTCGAATCGTGAAGATGATATTAAAACGCTTGATAATTTAGCATATCAGGTTGCCGATAAATATGATTATTTTGGCGATAAATGGCTGCCATTTAACTCACTGCAACGGCAATTCCCTTATCCCCTCGAGAATTCAGATGATTATTTAAGGAATAGGCAGACCATTGAGATGGAGGATGGACACTATAATTATCTTATTAATTTACGCGCCGTAATGTTTAAAGGCCAAATATCCCCATTGGATTATGAGCGTTCTAATATTAAGAGCGTTATCCTAAACAAAAGGAAGCAGAAACTCATAAACGATCTAGAGAACAATGTTTATAACGATGCTTTAGATCACAAGAAATTTCAATCATTCTAACACAATCCTATTAGCAACTAAAAATGAAAAACATTAATAATCTTCTTAAATCAACAGTTTTATTATTGCTGTTAACATTCTCTTTTGTTCACACAACATTCTCGCAGGAAGTAATTGATAAAGTTATTGCGGTTGTTGGTGGCGATATGATATTGAAATCGGATATTGAACAGGAAGTAATGCGCCTTAAAATGCAAGGTGGTCTACCTGAAGGTGATGTCAAATGTGAAATATTAGAACAAATATTAATTCAAAAGTTGCTTTTACACCAGTCGAAAATCGATAGTATTTTACCTAACGATGGTGCTATTGAAAATGAGGTAGAAAGAAGGATTAAGTATTTTGTGAACCAAATTGGTTCAGAAAAAGCTTTAGAGAATTACTTTCACAAAACAGTATATGTGATTAAGGAGGATTTACGTGAGGTTATCAGGGAACAGCAATTAACTCAACAGATGAGACAAAAAGTGGTTGAGAAGATTACGGTTACACCATCGGAGGTTAAAGGATTTTTTAAAACAATACCTACTGATAGTTTACCTCTTATTCCTGAGCAATATGTACTCCGGGAGATTGCGATTTATCCACCATCATCAGCTGAGGCCAAATTTCGGGTAAAAGAAAAACTTCTCGATATCAGAAGCAGGATTCTTAAAGGGGAGCGATTCTCGATGCTTGCTATGGCCTACTCAGAGGATTTAGCTTCGGCAAAAAAGGGAGGTGAGTTAGGGTTTCGTTCACGTGATGAACTTGTAAAGAGTTTTGCTGATGCAGCATTTAATCTTGCCGATGGACAGGTGAGCCAAATTGTTGAATCTGAGTATGGTTTCCATATTATTCAAATGATAGAGAAACGAAATAATCAGGTGAATGTTAGGCACATTCTCTTGAAACCTCAATTCTCTTCGGATATGCTAGTTGAAGCGCAAAATAAACTCGATAGCATTGCTAGTCTCATAAAAAAGGATAGCTTAACATTTGAAAAAGCATGCGCCATTTACTCCGAGGATAAAAAATCGAAGATGAACGGTGGATTATTAGTAAATCCAACAAGTAATACTAAATATTTCGAGAAAGAGCAATTGCAACCATCCGATTATTACGTGATTAAGGAACTTAAAAAGAAAGATGTTAGTACACCTTTTGAATCGCGTGATGATAAGGCTAATGTTATATTTAAAATTATTCGGATTGAAGATATTATTCCTTCGCATAAAGCTAACCTAACGGATGATTATAGCATTATCCAGGAAATGACCAAGCGAAGCAGAGAGAACGATATCTTTATGAAATGGGTTAAGGAGAAACAGAAAGTTACCTATATTAAAATTGATTCTGAATATAAGGGTTGTAAATTTCAATCAGAAGGTTGGATTAAGTAAAGTTTCGCAACAGTTATACATTTTTTTTGATGAGATTTACAATTAGCCATACATTCCGGTTTACAGTTACTCTATTGCTGCTTTCTACCTCCATTTTTTCTTTTGCACAGAAGAAGGTTAAGGTCGAAGCGGAATCAATGAGAAGCCTAACACGCGATGGTCAACAGGTTGTTCGGTATTTAAGAAATGTAAATATCCTTCATCAGGGGACAACCATGACCTGTGATAGTGCTTACCTTACAAAAAAGGAAGATATTATTGAGGCCTATGGGCATGTTGTAGTGACAAAAGAGGATACTAAACTTTTCGGAGACTTTCTCTACTACGATGGGAACTCCTCAACGGGTAGGGTCACGGGTAAGGAGGTTAAGATGATTCAAAAGGATGCAAGCCTTGTTACTGATGTTATATATTTTAATACGAAATCAAACTCAGCATACTATCTTACAACGGGCGTTTTAACTAATCCCGAAAATAGGCTTATTAGCAAGCGGGGCTACTATTACTCTCAAACAAAAAAGTACTACTTTGCCGATTCTGTTGAAATGGAGGGGAAGGATGGTCGTATGTATACCGACTCCCTTGAGTATAGCACTCAGGATGAAGTTGTCTCTTTTTATGGTCCAACCCGGATATACAATAAGGAGAACTATGTTTACTGCGAAAAAGGTTGGTATAATCGGAAAAATGAGCAATCAAATTTTTTCAACAATGCATTCATCGACAATGGAGCACAAAAATTATATGGGCAGGATATCTTTTACGATAAACGGAATAAGAACTCTCGGATAATTGGACAAGTTGCAATAGTTGATACAACTCGTAAAGTAACAATTTATGGAGGCAAGGCAAACTATTGGGGAGCTAAGAAGGAAGCAGAAGTCCTCGATAATCCTTTACTGATAATGGATTCAGGCGGTGATACCCTTTTTCTTAAATCCGACATATTTCTAGTTAATACTATCCCCGACAATACCCTTCCCGATTCTTCATATCGAATTATTAAAGCGGTTGGAGCTGTCAAGTATTTCAAAAAGGATTTGCAGGGAATGTGCGATTCTCTCTTGTATAATACCAAGGATTCAACAATTAGTTTTTTTGTTGATCCTATTATATGGAATGTGAATAATCAGATTACAGCAGACTTTATAAAAACATATACTACCATAGGAAATAAAATCCGTAAAATGGATTTCGTGGGTTCTGCTTTTATTGCTTCACAGGAAGATAGCATCAGCTTTAACCAGATTAGGGGAAAATCGATGACTGCTCATTTTAAGGATGGGAAGATGTCGAAATTGGATGTTAAGGGGAATGGGCAAGCGGTCTATTTCCTTCGCGATGAGGGACGAATTGCTGCAGTAAATAAATCGGAAAGTTCTGATTTAACTGCTACTTTTAAATTGAATACAATAACAAGAAAAACTGAAATATCAAGAATCTCATTTATCGTAAAACCGGTATCGGCTTTCTATCCGATCGAAAAGGTCGATTACGAGGAGATCACACTCAAGGGTTTTCGCTGGTTAGAAAAATCTCGTCCAAAAAGTAAGTTCAGCATTATCCCTTTAGGCTTAGATTTAGTTCTAACCGATGCAAAGCCTTGGTTTAAAAGAGATATTGTAAGCATTTACAATAAAAATAAAAAAAACTTCTAATTAGGTTTATAAATCTTATTTAGTAATAATCATAACGGCTCGTATAATAGTCTAGTCGCTTCTTTACTTAATATTTTCTGTTTTCTTAAAATTTGTGTATTTTTAGAAAAAAATCATATTATGGTTAAAAATATTCTTCTTTTTGTTGCAGCTATTCTTTTCATTGCCAGTATAGACGGATGTAAGAAAGATAACACAAGCAATGAGCCTGGTATTGTTTACACTGTAGGAATTATTGGAAGCACAACTATTGACCCAGCATCTAATCCTCAATGGACTATTATTAACATTCATTTTGACACCATTTACCATGGTCTGAAATATTATAAATTAGTAAGAGATACTGCTTATATTCTTGATTCAAAGGGAGTATTATTCCCTACTCATTCTGAGTTCTTTAAATCAGGATATGAGGAAGATTATGTTAGACTGATTACATCTAAAGATTTTACGATTGGGAGTAAATATAAAATGTATTTAAAGTATCATGTTGAGGTTGAAAACGAAATTACTGGAAATTTTGAATTGTATTATAGAAATGGTAAACCAGAAAGGATTACAGTTATTAGCACATTAGTAGTTGGTGAATATGAATTTTTTAATCCAATTTTTAAGGCAATTGCTCATCCTTCAAACGCTACAATTCCCAATCACTTAATTACCACATATTTTACTTTTAATCAAGTTGTTGAAAAAATATACTCTCAGAGTATGTCTGCCGACATTTACTATAACTATAGAATACTTATTGATAGTGCCGGAATATGTGGTTCATTAAATCAGATAATAAACACTTCCATGGTGTTAAACTCAAGTAAGGATACACTTTTTGTTTATAATCCGAATGATTTAAATGCCGGAAGTACCTATAAACTTAAGCTTAAATACCACGTAGAAATTCAAAATAAAGATGAAAGTGGATTTAACGTAATGAAACTTAATGGTGATATATACTATGGCCGATACTCAAGTGGTTTTAACACAAGCCTTACTGAAGAAAAGATCGATTTATCAAATGTAGATTATGCTTACCCAGCTCCTAATCAATACCATTTTTTAAAAAATGAAACAACAAGAGGAGTTCTTAAATTGAAATATAATTCAAAATCTACACCTTTTACTAAGGCTTCAACCTATAGAGTTCGGTTTTCATCAAATGCTGGAGTAGTAATTGGAGAATCAAGTGCTACCTATGATCCAAATCAAATGAAATTCGTTTTCCAAATACCCACTAATAGCCTTGAGAATCAAAAGATTTATAGGACTGATTTTTTGGTAGCAAATGGTAGTAAGAAGAGTGAGTCTGTATTCTTGACCTACTACTTTAGAACAAGTATATATAATTCTTTTGCCGAGAAAATGAATGCTCTAACCAATAAGGTAGATCAACAGAGATTTGATTATTATGTGGATATCAGTAAGGCATTTAAATCAACAGAAGCATTTGATGTTGCTGAAGGAAAGGAGTTTGTTGGATTAGTTAGATTTGAGGCAATCCCCAATTCTTCGGGCTTCTTCAATCAATTTAATTGGTTTTATGCAGGTCTTAAAACTAATCGGGTATACATCAATTGGGATGGTAGAGATGTTAATGCAAATACCCCTCCATTAAACGCTATTGGGTTTGAGAAAACTAATCTTTCACCTTTGCTTACTCAAGAGCAAATTAACAGTAACAATGCACCTGCTTCAACACTTTTGGATAATAGAATTAGATATTTTGTGAATCTCTATTATTCCCAAGATTTTTATAATGCTAAAGCATATACATGGGGATTGTCAAATTTATCAACTTGGGAGAGTGAATTAAATAGCTCATATAGTAGAGGTTTGACACCTAACAATTCTTATGGCTTTAAAGTTTATTATGTCGCAGGTGATTTGGTTACAAGTTATAGTGAAATTTGGTCTATTTATTATTTTTAAAAACAAAACCCTGAGAATTCAGGGTTTTGTTTTACTGTTCAATATCCTTCATCGTCAGCTGAATCCTTTTCCTAGCAACATCAACCTCAGTAACTTTTACCTTAACATGTTGGTGCAGTTTAACCACATCGTTAGGGTTGGAGATAAACTTATTGGCTAGCTGCGAGATATGCACTAGCCCATCCTGCTTAACTCCAATATCAACAAAAGCACCAAAGTTGGTAATGTTGGTTACAATTCCGGGGAGAACCATTCCGGATACCAAATCATCTATCTTGTAGATTCCATCAGCAAAATCGAATATCTTAATCGCCTTACGAGGATCACGACCAGGTTTTGAGAGCTCCTGCATAATATCGTTAAGGGTGGGAAGCCCTATTTTTTCGGTAACATATCTTTCTAACTTGATTTTGCTCCGAAGCGTTTCATCTTTCATCAAATCAATAACCTCGCATCCAATGTCTTTAGCCATTTTCTCAACCACATGGTAGCTCTCAGGGTGAACTGCGCTATTGTCAAGCGGGTTTTTAGCATCAGGTATTCGAAGAAATCCTGCGCTTTGCTCAAAGGCCTTATCGCCTAGACGAGGGATTTTCTTTAGCTCATTACGATTGTTGAATGCACCATTTTCTTTTCTGTAATCAACGATATTCTTAGCAAGTTGAGGTCCTAATCCCGATACGTAGGTGAGTAAATGCTTGCTTGCAGTATTTAGGTTTACCCCAACATGGTTAACGCAGCTCTCCACAACCTGATCGAGACCCGCTTTGAGTTTCGTTTGGTCAACATCGTGCTGGTACTGGCCAACTCCAATCGATTTGGGGTCGATCTTAACAAGTTCGGCTAAAGGATCGAGTAACCTTCGTCCAATCGAAACTGATCCCCGAACGGTTACATCAAAATCAGGGAATTCCTCTCTGGCAACCGGTGATGCTGAGTATATCGATGCACCATCCTCGCTTACCACGTAAACCTTCACCTCGCGGTTGAATCGGATATGCTTAATGAAGCTTTCAGTTTCACGACTTGCAGTGCCATTCCCAATGGCAATAGCATCTATTTTAAAAGTATCCACAAGGTTTGATATCTTGCTCATTGCTTTGCCCGATTCGTTCTGCGGTGGGTGAGGGTAGATGGTCTCGTTATGGAGAAGATTACCCTGTTGATCTAAGCAAACCAATTTACATCCACTCTTAAACCCCGGATCAAGAGCAAGTACCATTTTGGGGCCTAGTGGAGCGGATAGTAGGAGTTGGCGAAGATTCTCGGCAAAAACTCGAATGGCCTCTTCGTCGGCTTTCTCCTTTAGCTCAGAGGTGAACTCATTCTCAATGGAAGGCTCAAGTAGCCGTTTATAGCAATCCTTAATGGCTATTTCAACCTGCTTTTGAGGCTCGCCGGAACCTTTAACCATAAACCGTTCGATCTCCTCAATCAATTGTTCATCGGGGGGTGTAATGGTAACTTTAAGGAATCCCTCATCCTGTCCACGACGCATAGCAAGGAATCGATGCGATGCGCATCGTTTAACCTCCTCCTCAAAGGCAAAGTAATCGGTGTACTTAATCCCTTCTGTCTCCTTATTCTTAACAACCTTCGACTTGATTATTGCGCTGCGCTTAAAGTGCCGACGGGCAACGTTTCGTGCCCTTTCATTCTCATTCACCCACTCGGCAATGATATCCCGAGCCCCTTGGAGCGCTTCATCAGCATCAGCAACCTGATCGTTAATGAATTTTTCGGCTTTGCCATAGATATCACGATCCTGTTGCCTCATGATTAGCTCAGCTAAGGGTTCTAAGCCCTTTTCCTTGGCTATGGTTGCCTTTGTTCGGCGTTTTGGCTTATAGGGTAAATAGATATCTTCTAGTTCGGTAGGATCATAACAATCGTTTATCCTCTTCTTGAGTTCATCAGTAAGTTTACCCTGCTCTTCGATTGTACTTAGTACTGTTTCTTTCCTTTTGTCGAGTTCCGTATACTTTATTGATAAATCGCGGATTGAGGTGATTTGAACCTCGTCCAAATTACCAGTTTGCTCTTTCCTGTAACGGCTGATAAAGGGCATTGTGGCACCCTCGCCGAGTAATTGTATGGTATTAGAAACTTGACGTGAGCTAATTGCAAGTTCCTTCGAAATAAGTTCAATGTGCTTGTTGAGGTTAGCTAAATCCATGGGTTGTTTATTTGAGTATACAAAAGAACAAAAAAAAATAAAGCTATTGGTTATTATAGGTCTTTAAAGAGGTTCGTAAATTATACTTAAAATCATTACTTTTACCTATCAACTATGAACAATTCGCTTAATCATTTTAGTCAAGAACTTCAGCGCGGTAATCGGCAAACTTTCAATCAGCTTTTTGCTGATTACTACGTTAATCTTTGCCGTTTTGCATACACGTATTTGAAGGATAATGATATTTCTGAGGAAATAGTTCAGGAGATGTTCGTTGCTTTGTGGGAGCAACGAACAACATTAGATATCAATACTTCGGTTCGATCATTTCTATACACATCGGTAAAAAACAGATCGTTAAACTACATTCGTAGCAGTAAAACCCGTATTCATCACGAGAATGAATTTGCAAGGGAGCAAGACTCTAAGGTCAGCCATATTATTAATTTTTGTGAGCGCGAAGAGTTAAATCATCTCATCGATCAGGCAATTACTGACCTACCCGAACAATGCCGATCAATCTTTGAGATGAGCCGTTATCAAAACCTTACCTATAACGAAATAGCAAAGCATTTAGATATTTCTCCTAAAACCGTGGAGAACCAGATGGGCATTGCACTCAAAAAACTTCGAAGTAAATTATCACCCTACCTTACCTGTATTATTACTTTTTTTTAATCATTCATTGGGGGTATCGTTTTTGAGATGTGTCATAGCTACAAATTGATTCAATTATGGCACAAGATATTCCCTGGCAGCTGCTCGAAATGTATTTTGCAAACGAGAAAGATGCGTTAGAGAACCAAAAAGTGAAAGAATGGATTGATAGTGCTGCTGAGAATGCGATGATTCTTGAACAGCTACAGAACTATTATCAAACCTACGGCTCATTGCCCATTGAGTTTGTACCCGATACGAAAGTTGCGCTAAAAAGAGTATCTGGTAAGATCCCTGCAAAGTCAAGGGTATTGCAATTATCTACCCTATGGTGGAAGGTGGCAGCAGTGCTGCTGATCGGATTCTTTGGTTGGTGGCTTGTACAAGATCAGGTAAAAATTCGAACACCTGAGCTTGCCTCTTTGCTTAAGGTTGATTCAATAAGTACCGATATTGTTTTATCGGACGGTAGCCATATCTGGTTAAATACCCATACGTCCATCAAATACCCCGATAAGTTTGGCGATACACGAGATGTCTATCTCGAAGGCGAAGCCTATTTTGAGATTGCTCACGATTCTCAGCACCCATTTGTGGTTCATACAGGGAATATCCAAACCCGTGTGCTAGGAACTAAGTTTGATATCCGTTCCTATTCATCAGAAAAACAGGTTGAGGTTACTGTTACAGAGGGGCGAGTGGGCTTTGGTTCTCTTGAAAATACTCAGGTGATATTAACACCCAATCAAAAAGGCTTATTCAATAAACTAAACCAAGAAGTAATAAAAATAGAAAATGATAATCAGAATTTTCTTGCATGGAAAACTTTTGAGTTTCATTTCGATAATCAACCACTCGAAGTTGTTTTTCAAACCCTTGCAGAAGTTTATCATTTCAGCTATAGGTTTAATAATCCAAGTCTTGAAAATCGGGTGTTAAATGCAAGTTTCAAACATCGGCCTGTTGAAGAGATTATTGAAACTATATCTCTTTCAACCGAAGTGAAAATTTTGTTACAAAATGGAATATATACCATTGAATAACATGAAGAAAGCCTCAATGCCCGATAACGGATCAGTCGCAATCGGGTATGAGGAAAATTATATCTAATAATAAATATCACTAGTGTACGATTAAAATGTTCTATGAAGGGCTAAAGCCCTCCTCAAGTGTGAGATTCACTAACCTCGGCTTTAAAGCTGGGGTTACAAAACTGAATCCCTTGATGGACTTTAGTCCCAACACTTTTCTCAGTTAGAAGTGAATAAATATCTTTAAAATTATGATGAATTATTTTCGATTAGTATTACTAATAAACCTTTTAACAACCTTACCCTTTCATTTATCTGCCCAGAGCACAAGCGGAATTCTCGATAAACGGGTAAGCATTAATGTGCAAGACCTTCCGGTAAAAGAGGTTCTTAAAAAAATATCAACAGATACTGGCATAGACTTTTCCTATAGCGACGATTTGGTATCGTTACCCAAAAAGGTGACTATTGCTGTAACAGACAAACTATTGAAAGAAGTTCTCGGCCAAATCCTTTCAGGAAGAAATATAATATATCAAGCAATAGGTAATCAAGTAGTTTTTCGAACCAAGCAGAATTCATCGAAAAAGGTTACCATTAGCGGATATGTCAGCGATTTGAAAAATGGTGAACGAATGATTTCTGCCACAGTTTACGACACCATAAATAGGGTTGGCGTACCAACGAACGAGTTTGGATTTTACAGCATTACGCTACCACAAGGTTTGGTTTATTTAAAGGTTTCGTATGTCGGTTATCATCAGCAAAGGGTTAACCTTCTTCTTTTAAAAGATACGGTACTAAATTGTACACTTAACCCGAATAATGTGCTTAAAGAGGTGGTGATAACCCACTCCCAAAGCAATGTTGATAATACAAAAATGAGCGTTGATCGGATCTCAATGAAGGATATCAAGGCATTGCCCAGTTTTCTTGGCGAAAGCGATGTAATAAAAACTGTGCAAATGAGCCCTGGAGTTAAAGGTAAAGAATTCACCAATTTTTATGTTAGGGGTGGGTATCACGATCAGAATCTAGTGCTGCTTGATGATGCTGTTATCTATAAATATTCTCATATAGGAGGATTTTATTCGGTTTTTAATTCCGATGCCCTTAAAAGCGTTGACCTGTATAAAGGCATTGTACCCGCTTCGTATGGAGGACGATTATCGTCGGTACTTGATATTCGCATGCGCGAAGGGAATAATCAGAATTATGCAGTATCGGGTGCTGTAGGCCTTCTGTTCAGTCACTTCACTATTGAAGGACCTATTATTAAGGATAAGATGTCGTTTATCTGCTCTGTACGCCGATCGTATTTTGATATTTTCTTTCCGCTAGCATCTGATCCCGCTGCACGAAAGAATAAGGCCTATTTTCTCGATCTGAATGCAAAAATGAATTATACCATATCTCAGAACGACCGTTTGTACATCTCGTTATTTAACAGCAACGATCAGTACTCCGTAAGTAACGGAGGCGATAACGACAGCCGGAGTGGTATGTTTTACCATAGTCGTACAGCAACTTTAAGGTATAATCACGTTTTTAGCTCAAGATTATTTTCGAACCTCACACTTACGAATACTGCCTTTGATTATGGTAGTCAATACAAAGAAGTTGATGCGTTAAAACAGGAAATAAATTCTGGTACATGGAAGGGTGTTTTACAGGACTATAGCCTTAGAAATGATTATGCATGGTATTGTAATCCATCTAATACTTTCCTGTTCGGAGGTGTGTTTACATGGCATAGAGCAGAGGTGGGTTCCAAGTTTAGCACGGAAACTAATGAGGGTGTTGAGGCGGGAGAAGCGCCTTTGCCAAAAATAAATTCATTAGAGAATGCTCTGTATATCAGTAGTAAGCATAAGTTTTCCGATAGGTTGTCTGTTGAGTATGGTCTGCGTTTCAGTATGCATAGCAATATTGGTGAAAGCTTCTATTACAAATATATTAGGAATGATTTTGGGGGTATTCGTCTTATCGATACGGTATTCTACAAACGAGGCGAATTGTACAATGCTCATCTCTTTCTTGAGCCAAGGGTGTCGTTTTGTTACAACGTGAATATGAATAGCTCTGTTAAGGTAGGTTGTAACCGTCATACCCAAAACATTCATCTGATTACCAGTTCAAATTTTTCAACCCCATTTGATATTTGGTATCCTACCACATTAAAGGTGAAACCTCAACTTTCCGATATTATTTCAGCTGGTTACTTCCTCGATTTTGCCCAGCAAAAGTATTCCGTATCGATAGAGGTCTATTATAAAAAAATGCAACATGTAGTGGACATAAAGGATCATGCGCAAATATTTGGCAACCCATTTTTTGAAGATGAGCTTGCTTTTGGTAATGCTCGTTCGTATGGTATTGAGTTAAACGTGCGTAAGAATATAGGCGTGCTGACAGGTTGGCTTGGATACACCTATTCACGTTCTTTCATGAAAGCCGCTGAAGTTAATAACGGGCTTGAATATCCCGCATCGTTCGACGTTCCGCACGATTTTTCTATAGGCCTCATCTGGAAAGCAGGTAAACGGGTTAGCTTATCGGCCAACTGGATGTATTCATCAGGTGCTGCTACTATGCTTATTGCGGGTAGCTATCGTTACATGAATTTAGACGTGCCCTATTATACAGGTAAAAACCAAGCTCGTTTGCCCGATTATCATCGGTTGGATTTGGCTTTAACCCTGATAACCAAAAGATCGATTAGGCAACAGATCGAAGGGAAAAAGCATCAGGCTTCGTGGAATTTCTCGTTTATCAATGTGTACAACCGAAAAAATCCGTATTACATGACCATTAAACCGGCTTTTGAAAATCCTGCGGTAACCATTGCCGAGAAGGTTTACTTCTATGGTTTTTTTCCTTCAGTCTCCTATAGTTTTAAATTTTAAACTCAAGCATTCATGAAAACAATTCGTATTCTAACAATATTTTTTTTCCTTATTATCGTGATGTTGTCATGCACACAAAAGGTAGATTTTGCTGATTTAAACATCCGATATATCGATCGCATGGTGGTGGATGGCATGATAACTACCGAAAAGAAGGAGCATAAAGTATTGCTCTACCATTCATCCGATTTAAGTAGTGGTGACAGTATACGCATGGAAACAGGTGCTGCGGTGTCGATAACTGATGGCGACACAACGGTTATACTAACCGAGAAAAATAAAGGTGAATATACTACAAGTCCCAACTTTGCGGGTAAGGTTAATAAAACGTATACATTGAATATCCGGCTAAAAGATGATGCAGAATATACCGCATCAAGCTACTTATACCCATCCATGATTGTTGATACTATGTACAGTGTTCCAAACGGAGAAGAATATGCAATATACTTGAAAGCTCATAGTAGTAAAGGTCAGGGAGCCGCCTATATAATTGATTTGTACGCAAACGATTCGTTACTTACTCCATACCTAGCGGATAAGGGTGTTTACGCTTGGGGGGGATTTTACGAAAAGCTATTTTCAATACCCGAATATCAGCTTACCAAGGATACTTCTAACGTCCAAATACGCATGTATTCCATTTCTTACCAAATGTTTCAATACATCTATGACATTAAAAATGAAACTATTTGGAGCGGCGAAATCTTTAGAACTACACCAGCTAATGTTCGTACAAATATTTCAAATGGTGGGCTAGGATATTTCTTTGCTACAGATGTCCTTAGAAAACAAATCGTAATCATCAAAAATGCAAGGTGAGTAAATTTTAACTTCTCCAATCTGCTATAATTTTTTAGTTCTCCTAATGAAGTCTTATAGTTTAGGAATATTTTGGCTTTTGTTAGTGTATAGAACATATGCTTACCTTAATAGATTTATGATATAGAAAAAAATCTTATATGATATGTTATTAATAGTGATATATCCTAATTTGTAAGATTTGATTATTGTTTGTCGCTATATTATTACTTTTACACCAAGTTAATATTAAAGGTAATACTATGGGCGCATTTCATGCATACGATATCCGCGGGATTTACAATAAGGATTTCAGTAAGGACGATGCCTACAAGATTGGATTCTTTCTGGTTGGACTTCTAAAAACCGATAGAGTACTTGTTGGTCGCGATTCTAGAGTTTCATCGGATGAGATTTTCGAATATCTTGCCCGAGGAATAAACGATGCAGGAGCCGATGTTTACACCCTTGGTCTTGCCACAACCCCTATGGTTTACTTTGCCACTGCAAAGCATGGTTTTAATGCATCGGTGATGATAACAGCGTCGCATAATCCACGTGAGTATAATGGGATGAAGGTTTCACGTGAGAATGCTTTACCCGTTGGATATGATGCTGGGCTCAAGGAGATAGAGAATAAAATTAACACAGAACAAGTTAAGCCAGTTTTAATAAAGGGAAAGATTATTGATTTTGATATCAAGTCAGATTACCTTAAGTTTCTTATGGGCTATAGGAGTAACTACACCAATCTAAAGGTTGGTATCGATTGTTCCAATGGTATGGCAGCCTTGCTTATTAAGGATATACTTGGTAATGAACCTGCTTATATTTTTGATAACCTCGATGGAACGTTTCCGAATCACGAAGCCAATCCGCTAGTGCCTGAGAATATTGTTGATCTTCAGAAGTTGGTGAAAGACAAAGGATGCGATGTAGGTGTTATTTTCGATGGTGATGCGGATAGGGTAATGTTTGTTGATGAAAACTCAAGGTTCATTTCACCCGATTTGATGATTGCCGTTCTAGGACATTACTTTCTCGAGGAGAAAAAACATAAAGGGATAGTTCTTCAAGATATAAGAACATCAAAGGCTGTTGGTGAATATCTTGCTCCAATGGGAGGAACGACTCAAACATGGAGGGTTGGTCGTGCATTTGCAGCGCCAAAGCTTCGTGAGATTAATGGGATTTATGGAGGCGAACTTGCAGGTCACTACTACTTCCGCGATTTCTACTTCTCCGATTCTGGTTTAATGGCATGCCTTATCATTCTGAATGTAATAAGCAAGATGAAGGAGAAAGGCATATCCCTATCGCAGCTGATTTCAAAGATTGAAGGTTACGCTAATTCTGGTGAGATTAACTTCAAAATCGAAAAGAAACTTGATGCCATGAATGCTGTTCGTAGCCATTTTATTGGGAAGGAAACCCCAACCGCTTCATTCGATTTTGATGGCTATCGGGTTGAATTCCCCGATTGGTGGTTTAATATTCGTCCTTCTAATACAGAGCCATATTTGAGGTTTATTGCAGAGGCAAAAACTCAGGCGATACTGGATGAAAAGGTGAAAATTGTAAAGGGGATAATTGAAGGTTTAAAGGGATAAGCTATCACTATTATCCGACTAAAAGGCAATTTAGTGTTTTAACGTATCCAATAGCCTCATAATCATTTGTTATTTGTTTTATTTCAATCGTCACCCCCCC
>JAYTVX010000314.1:0-3535 GCA_043743775.1 Bacteroidales bacterium
AAGAATTATTTAAAACTATAAGTTACCGAAAATTGAATAAATCGACCAGGTGATACTAGTCCTTTTTTATCGATATAAGGGTTATCCAGTAAATCCTGAATATCTAAAACAAGTTTGATAGACTTATACTCCTTCCAAAGCCTGAGGTTAAAGGTATTCCAAGGATCAGTCTTATAACTATTTATTTCATCACCCCATTGATGACCTATATAAACCCAAACCAATCCAACATTTAAAAATTTGTTTTGCATAATCATCTCAGCTGACACTTGACTCATGGGTACCTCAGCTAAAGACTTACCATTCAAATTAATATTCACTAGAGGATCTGCTTTAAACCTAGTAATCTCCGAATGGTTATGTGAGTAATTCCCATTAAATATCAACCACTTCAAAGGATTAATACTAAATGAAACTTCTCCTCCCAATATCCTTACCGAAGTAATATTCTCACGTTTAAGGAATGGCTTAAGTTCACCACCTGTATCTATTGAATCGCCAGTAGAAACAAAGTACTGAAAATCGTATCCATTTGAAAGGTATAAAGCAACATCAAATCGGGCAATAGTATTGATTTTAACACCCCCGCCTACTTCATAGGTAAGCAAATGCTCAGGTTTTAGATTTGGATTAGCCAGTTTAAACCCTTTGGTAACTTTACGTGAAGAGCAGAGATCATCGAGTTTTGCGGGCATAAACCCAGATGCCACCGAACCATAAACACTTAACCATTGATAAGGTATATACCGAATACCAAACTTGGGATTAACTGAACTCCATGTACTTTTTGGAAAGTTCGCCAATGTATCCCTATTAAATCCTGTATTCTTAGTAGGGTCTTTTACGTTTAACATACCATCAAAAAATGTAGCAAGATCAAGCCTTAATGCTCCCAGAATTTTGAGCTTTGAATTAAAAAATGAGTGTTCATCCTGAAGGAATGCTGCTGCGAAAGTCACCTTCCCTTTTCGAAGTAAATCATCAGTTGATGTACGATAAATATCCTCAGCATCCAGCCAACCATGCTTTATGTCGATTCCGGTTATAAACTGATTATTGGCAAAAATATATTTTGAGGCGTTTGCCCAAAGGCCTACATCTCCTGATGTTTGATAAGTGTTGGATAGTTTATATTCACCTGATGAATTTATATTATCAGTTTGATTAAAGTACTTCTCCTTTTGCGCATAGCCATATACCTCTAATTTGAGATTATTGATCTTGCCTGTATAACCAAAACGAATTCGACTTGTAGTATAAGAATCATAACTTCCATCGTTCAAATAAACTTTATTACCAGAACCCCTTTTGTCCTCATATAGATTTCCCCCCAAATAGAAAGTTGAACTATCTGAGATTGGAATTATGGTTTTTAAAACAACCCCTTTCTCCATTAGGTATAATTTAGCACTAGTTGAGTCGCGGATTTGAGGAGGATCTGCGATATAACCATCACCCTTGCGCCAAAAACCATTAACCATGATCTTAATGCCTCTTTTTGTAATGGGAATATTCCCCCCAACCATTGCTCGAGTACCATATAGACCAAATCCCCCAGCCTCACCTGTAACATTCCCATAAAATGGAGAGCTAAGAGGTTCTTTAGTTCTGATATTTATAACACCAGCCATAGCGTTATTACCAAATAACGCTGACGATGGACCATGAACCACCTCAATCTGATCAACCATATCGGGAGAAATTAGACTCCAGTTGATGAATCCGTAGGATGTCTTATTTAACGGGGCCCCATCGTAAAGGATTAGCACTCGATTCGATCCGTCTAACCCACGCATGGTAACAGCGGCATTCTTCGAAAAAACCCCTTTTGACCTATCAATGAATAACCCAGGTATTGTCCTTAAGTAGTTATCGGTGTTTAGAGCTGATTGGGAACGAAGCTTTACGCTATCGATTACGCTAACCATTGCAGGTATCTCCCAAGTTTTCTGAGAAGTGAGGGTCGCTGTGACAACAATTGGGTCAATTGAAAATGGGGTTTCAACAAGATGTACTTCAACAAAATCTGAAGACTTCACATTAAGCTTGGAAACCGATCTATAACCAAGATGCCTAAATACAAGGTTTGTTGAATTCTGCTTAATATCACAAAGTGAAAAATTTCCTTCGGAATCAGTTACTGTACCTATCGTTTCTTCTAAAATTTTAACGGTTACACCCTGTATTGGTTTTTGAGTTTTGAAATCGATAACCCGTCCCATAATACAATTTTGGCTAAATCCCGATAATGAAATAAAGAGAGAAAAAAATATATAGAATGATGACCTCATAAATAAATTAATTCTAGAAGATTACTTCTGCATTACAATTGTGAAAACCACTTTACCAGCATCCTGTCCATTTACTTCCGAAACTCTTAAGATACCGTACTTGCCAGTACTTTCATCCTTAAACGAGTATATATCGCCTGCAACAAGATTCTTTGCTTTACGCTTACCTAGAGATTCTGAATATGAACTTACCACGTAAACAGGATCTGTAATCGCATTAAACTCCTGCTGGGTCAATGAGATTTGATAATATCGTGTAGTATTTTTTGTCATCCAATTCGGCAAACCAAAAGTTCCTGTAAATACCGAATTATCGACATTTGCTCCTGGAGAGGCAAAGGAATTTGCATCTGCACCAATCAAATCATATAGATAAAGCATATTGATATCTTGCTGTATACCAAATGCATCCTGCAATGTATAGGTTGTTCCATTGGAGAGTGAAAGAAAGTTCTTCCCACCTAATGCATTTTGAGCATCGAGAATGATATTATTGTACCAAACTAATTCACCACCTCCAGCACCTGATTTTTTCTGAATTTTCAATGATGTAGATGAAGAACCACCCTCGATATCTCGAATAATAAAAGCGATTGAGTCAACATTGCTACTACTCTTAGCAAAATCGACATTCCTTTCAAATTCCTTGATATACATACCCTCATCAACTACTCGAGTTCCGTTACTTGCAACGATTAGGTTAGTCAAAGCCTGATCTCCATTCCACTTACAATGTACCCTAAAATGAAGCGTTGATGCTTCAGTAATCGATGTATCCGATACAATAAAACCCTCACCATTCATCAATTCGATGGTTGGTTTACCAGCATTCGTTTCCGATTTGCTGCACGATACTCCCGAAATTCCTAAACAAGCTATGATTAATAACAATCGACCAGCAATAAACTTCATATCGATAAGTATTAAAAAAGGATGTTCTTCTAAATCAAACATCCTTAATGAATTTACTATTTTCTAAGTTTCTTTATTCCAGACACCAGCCCAACACCCGCTAACGATCCAACAAAACCAAATGCAAAGTGGGTAAACCAAGGGAATAAAAGACCTGCCCTTAATGAGCTATGAATAATACCGAACATAGGTGAAATAAACATTCTCAAAATAGGAATAAAGCTATATACAAAACCCCCAAGTAATGCTGCTAATGGTATCCAAACCCAAATCGTTCTCCAACGATACCATGCAAAATCGATGGTGACTCCCATCAAAAGGTAAATGAATGG
>JAYTVX010000315.1:0-3792 GCA_043743775.1 Bacteroidales bacterium
TTATAAATGGTGGTTACTGGCTAATGTCATGATAGGAACCTTCATGGCTGTGCTTGATGCCACTATTGTCAATGTGGGTTTGCCCAAAATTATGGCTTCATTCGGAGTTGGCCTCGATAAAATTGAATGGGTAATCACAGCCTACATGTTAGCCATGGCCGTAATGCTGCCAACTTCAGGTTGGCTTGCCGATAAGTTTGGCTATAAGATGATGTATTTTTTGGGACTGCTCATATTTACATTCGGTTCATTGCTCTGCGGATTATCGGGCGACGAGAATACTCTGATTATTGCAAGAATTATTCAAGGGCTTGGGGCTGGAACCATTCAACCCTTGGGAATGGCGATTATATCACGTGAATTTCCACCACATCAAAGAGGCGTTGCACTTGGGTTTTGGGCAATTGCTGCAGCAGCATCGGTTTCATTCGGACCTCTGATTGGTGGTTATCTGGTTGATAATTTCAGTTGGCAGCTTATTTTCTATGTCAATATTCCAATAGGAATTATCGGATTGCTTGCTACAATAATAATTCAGGGTGAGTATAAGAATAAGCGACTTCGAAAGTTCGATTACATTGGTTTCATATCAGTTATAATCTTCCTCCCATTAATGCTTTTTGCGTTAACCGAGGGTAATGCGGTAACAAATTCGGCTGGTTGGTCGGCCCCGTACATATTGATATGCTTTGCAATTTCGATTATAGCCCTTGCCGTTTTCATCACTACCGAGTTAACGGCTTCTGAACCTTTGCTTGATTTAAGACTATTGAAAAATCACAATTTTGGAATATCAATGTTAATCCTTCTGATTTTTAGTGTTGGCATGTTTGGTAGCACTTTTCTGATGCCAATATATTTGCAAAACTCATTAGGATACACTGCTTTACAAGCAGGTGCAGTATTCCTACCTGTTGGTATAATTCAGGGTTTAATGTCTCCTGTTGCAGGTATTTTATCAGACAAGATTAATCCTAAAATTCCATTAATTCTTGGTGTTATACTGCTTGCGTTAAGTTTTTGGGTAAATACAAAGCTATCCTACCTAACCGAGCATAGCTTTATAATGATATCGCTTTACCTAAGAGGTTTTTCAATGGGTCTAATTTTCACTCCACTAACAACGGTTTCTTTAGCAGAGGTTCCAAGAGAAAAGTTGGCACAAGCATCTGGTTTATCGAATACAATCAGGCAACTTGGAGGAAGTTTAGGTGTTGCCTTACTAGCCACAATGTTGACCTCAAGAATAGGATATCATGCCGAGATGTACTCAGAATCTGTTCAACCTCGGTCCCAGATATATCAAAATACAGTTTCTCACATAAGCAGTAGTATTCAGCATAATGCTGGAAGTTCTCCTACAATTGCATCAAAGCAAAGCCAAGTTGCTATTGCATCGTTCATCGGCAAGCAAGCCTATATTCAGGGAGTCGATGATGATTTTATGATAGCGGCAATTATTACTTTTATAGGTGGAATACCTATAATATTTCTTCATACTAAAAAAAGAAAACAAACTGTTAATCCTGTAAGCCATGAATAGCTATAAGTTTAAAATAGCAGTATCGGTTATTATATCTATTAATTTCCTTGCAACTAACCCTGTATCCTGTCAGGTTAACGAAACTCAAAAGAGTGATTCGCTTACCTTAACCCAAGTTATCAAAGAGGTAATTCAGAACTACCCAACGATAAAGGAATCGGAAGAAGCGCTAAACACGGCTGATGCTAAGATTGGTTTAGCCAAATCGGGATACTACCCCGATATTGACTTCAATGCCAACTTTTCTCATATAGGTCCTGTACCAACACTCACTTTTCCAACGTTTGGATCTTTTCAACTTTACCCTGAGAATAACTACTCATCATCGGTTAACTACAGGCAAAATATTTATGATTTTGGGAAAACAGCCAAGAATGTATCAGCTGAAAACGTTGGGAAAGAGCTTTCAATTCAATCATTAAGTATGGTTAAGCAAAGATTAACCATTTCGGTAATTAGTAACTTCTACACTATCCTATATCTTCAAAAGGCCATATCAATTAAGCAGCAACAACTCAACACTCTTAACGAACACCTTGATTTTGTTAATAAGAAGAAGGATACAGGTTCAGCAATTGAGTATGAGATAATTTCAACACAAGTAAAATTATCGGGCGTTGAAAGTCAGAAACTAGATATCGAAGCAGCTCTGAAAATTCAAGCATCAATATTAAACTCCTTTTTAGGTAAACCCAACGATACTCCTTGTGAAGTAACAGATAAACTAACAGTAATTTTACCGCAAATTCAAAAAGATTCAATTTTAACAACAGCCTATAATCATCGCGATGAAATGATTATGGCTCAAACCAAAGTTAATCTGGCTGAGATTCGTTACGATTTGATTAAGACCCAGAATTATCCGGTTTTGAGTTTAATCGTTCAAGGTGGATTTAAGAATGGTTATGTACCTGATTTAAATAAGTTCCAAGCAAATTATGTTGCGGGTATTGGTTTAAGAGTTCCAATATTTGAGGCTACACGAACAAAATACAACAGAAATATTGCAAAATCATCTGTATTAACCTCTAACCTTGAGACCGATATTACCAAAAGAAATATTTCAAACGAAGTGATTGAGAGCGAAACGAACCTAGAGGTTGCGCAGAAAAAGGTGAATCAATTCGAGATGCAGCTTAAACAGGCTCAAAAGGCTTTATCATTAGCCAATGTAAGCTATAGTGCAGGTGCAATTACGAACCTTGATCTGTTAGATGCAACAACTACTGTATCAGAATGTCAGCTGATGCTCTTAAAATCTAAAATAGATTACACATTGAGCATTTATAAACTGAATGCAGCTATTGGGGAAAGGTTGTATTAGTTAGGTTACGGGTTACCAGTTACAGGTTACAATAATAAATGCGATTAACAATCAACGAATAACATTTTCACAACAAATTGTTACCTTTCGTAATCAATTCAAAGTCCTCATGTGCTTCAATATCAGCCTTCAGTTTAAAAAAAAACAGAATGGAGCAGCATTACAATGCTGTTTACCCTGAGGATGTTGTTTACCACGCATCGGCTTTGAGAGACCTCAATTACCTTTAATCACTAATCTTCAACCCGATAGATTTCAATTAATGCATTGGGGTTTAATACCCTCTTGGGTGAAAACAGAGACTGAAGCTAAAGAGATAAGTATACATACCATGAATGCTCGAGCGGAATCGATTACCCAAAAACCATCTTTCAGGCAATCGGCCAAAACGAATAGATGCATAATTCCTATTACTGGATTCTTTGAATGGCAACAGATCGGTTCTAAAAGATACCTTGGTTTATAGGTGTTGCAAGCGAAGATGTTTTCGCCTTAGCTGGATTATGGAATGTATGGACAAATCCATCGACTGGCGAAGTGTCCCATACTTTTTCCATTATTACCACCGAAGCAAACGAGATAATGGCTCAAATTCATAATACTAAAAAGCGGATGCCTGCGATCCTTGGCAATGAAAATGAAAAGAAATGGCTTGATTCTGATCCAAAAATTGATAATTTTGATAACCTGTTAAAGCCTTGTGACAGCAAACTCCTAAAGGCATATACTGTATCACCTTTAGTTTCACAGGTAAATAATAATCGTAATATTCCTGAAGTGCTAAATCAATACGATTATAATGGTTCAAAACAAGGAAGTTTGTTTTAACACTATTGAGGTCAGCCGTAAACTACTAACTATCAACGAACAAAAGAATGCAAGATGTCCAATTACCAACCCATAACCCCAGCCTCCTACTCGATTT
>JAYTVX010000316.1:0-4115 GCA_043743775.1 Bacteroidales bacterium
TCTTGAAGATCTTTATTCATATAGCATACATTCAAATTTTGACTATCACCGAAACGAAGAAAATTATTATAGCAATTCGCCTGACGGTCGCTATGAATATCAATTGGAAACATCCCTTAAAGCCATCGGTAGCATCGCTTATACTTTTAAAGACTTGGGATTGCTGAGTATTGACGTTGAACATGTCAGTTACTCCTCTATACGACTTAGAGATTCGAATGATCCCAATACGTTTACCGATGCGAATGATGCAATAAAATCATCCTATAGAAATGTCAATAACGTTAAAATAGGTGGCGAGATTCGAATCAGCGATGTATTTCTAAGAGGTGGTTATGCATTTTATCCTAGTCCTTATAAAAAGGGGTATTTAAATGAGAACACTAATCACTCAATAATTTCCTGTGGAATTGGGTATCGCGAGGGAAACTTCTTTATTGATGCCGCTTATATGTATTCTATACAAAAGGAGAAATATGTGCTATACGATTTAAGAAATGTCGATGGATCTTATGCTGTAAATCCTGTATCTACAAAAATGACGGAAGGAAAATTTCTTACTACAATAGGTTTTAAATTTTAGGTTTGGGGAGATAAATAACCTGCCTTATCCTTTTTAAGGATTCTAGGCAGGTTATTTTATTATAGAACTCTCAATTACATTTAAGCTATCCAATCCTTCATTAAAGATTAAATCAATCACGCTTAGGTTAGGGCAAAAACTAAATCGATCACTGAATACCTGAAAGTATTTATAAGGGACAAAATCGTTATCGATAATCTGAAGGTGTGGTTTAGGGTGAATGGTGGTTCTGAAATCATCAACATCTTCGGGGTATTCCTTAATGAACTCATTACTGTTCGCAAGGATTTTATCCACCCCCACGAAAAGCAATATCTCATTAGTCATTCTACTATTAAAATCAATTAAATAATTCTCCTTGCTAACGTAAAAAGGGGAAAGAATATCGGCAACAAAATCATAGTAGGCTGAATTCCGATAAGCCGATTCAATTGCCTTCCAATGGTTTTTCTGCCAATTGGTAGAATTATCAATCTTAATATCCCTTGTTAATGTGTTATTTCCATTCGTTTTAATTACTGGTACCGTTAATGATAATGGTCCATTACAACTTAGAATAATACATCGATTCCTATAGCTCTGCTTTGAGTAGGTTTCATTAACCTCAATCGCTACATTTTTATAGCGAATCAATTTAGCCATATATTGGATTGATGGTAGGTACGCCGTTGTAAGAATTACTTTATCGTTCTTCATCAAAGTGCTATTAAAAGATAACCTCAAAGGTTCTGACCTTTGAGGTTAAATAATACTGGGGGCTATGTAGGTTAGTGAATTGTTCTAAACATTCTATCCCATCTGATATTTCTAGGAAAACCTTTCTCTTTATTAAGCGATAGCCATATAAATACTGCTTTCCCAACAATATGATCTTCTGGAACGAAACCCCAGAAACGTCCATCAGCGGAATTATGGCGATTATCACCCATCATAAAGTAATAATCCATCTTAAAGGTATAGCTGTTTTCTGGCTTTCCATTGATAAAGATCACCCCATCCTTAACCGATAAATCGTTATTCTCGTAAACATCAATTATCCGTTGATAAACAGGTAAGTTATCTACATTAAGTGAAACGGTAACCCCTTTTTTAGGAACTACCAATGGGCCAAAATTATCTTCAGTCCATAAATATTTAGAGCTATGAGGAAAGATTGCTCTTGTCATTAACGTTGGATTCGTATTCTCATCTTTTACGACACTTAATACATTATTAAACGTTCTGATCTTATCAGCAATAGCATCAGTTAATGGAAGTCTGTAGACACTTCCTGCTGGATTATAGTTCTGATCCGCTTGAGAAATATTCAACTCTTCAAAATGCATCACATTAATTGGAGTACCGTTGGTTTTAACATAATAAGTATACTGAACCTTACCAATGGTTTCCTGCTTTTTGCTATTCACGAAAAGTTGGTCATGCTTAACCATGAGGGTATCGCCGGGTATTCCAACGCAACGTTTGATGTAATTTTCTTGTTTATCAACTGGACGGCTGATGATATCGAAATTCTTCCAAAGGTAATCGCGACCATAATCCCTAACCATACTATAATAGCTAACATCTTGATATTGTAGTATAACCGTATCACCCTCGGGGAAATTAAACACTACAACATCATTTCGCTTGATTTTCTCAAGTCCAGCAAGTCTTTTGTAGGGCCATTTGATCCATTCAACGAATGATTTTGTTTCCTTACAAAATGGCAAGGTATGATGTACAAACGGAAACGATATTGGAGTATTAGGCAATTTTGGCCCATAGCTAACCTTACTAACGAAAAGGTAATCGCCAACTAGCAGCGATTTCTCCATTGATGAGGTTGGAATTGTATACGCCTCAATGAAAAACATTCGGATTAATGTAGCAGCAACTACAGCAAATATTATTGCATCTACCCATTCAATGATTGCCCCCTTCTTTTTTCCATCGCGCTTTTTCCAGAATGTCCAATTCACTTTACGGCTAACATATAAATCGTAAATAATTATCACGCCTGGTAGTAACCATAAATTCCTTAACCAGATTATCCAAAGAAGATAAATCAAGGCTGCAAAGCCAAACTTAAAATACTTATTAGCTAGAAAACTCTTAATCTTTTCAATCATAACAATCATATTTATATTATAAACTTAGCAATTATAGCACTTAAAATTGAATTATTCGAACGTCAAAAGATCCTCCATAGTAAAAAATCCCCTTTTACCAATCAGAAATTCGGCGGACAGGACGGCCCCCAATGCAAAGCCTTGTCTACTTTTAGCCCTATGGACAAGGATTATTTCGTCTTGTAAAGAATCAAATGTTAAGGAGTGTGTCCCTGGCACATTTGCCACTCTAACGGCTTCAATGGGTATTTTATTGGATTCCTTTTGAGGAAGTAAAGTCCAACCATTTATCTCATCGATTGATTCAGAAACAATTTGAGCTAATGAGATAGCGGTACCACTTGGAGCATCTAATTTTTGGGTATGATGAATCTCCTTAATTGCAGGGGCATACCCTTTCACTGAGTTCAGATAGGTCGAGAGGATTTTAGTTACTCGAAATAAAATATTAACCCCAATGCTATAGTTTGAGGCATAAAAAAGGGATGCGTTGCCTTTCTGGGCTATTCCCTTTGCCTCCTCCAATCGATCGAGCCAACCTGTGGTACCAACAACAATGGGTACCCCTGCCTCAAGGCATGTTTTTATATTTTGAAATGCAGTATGAGGTGTACTAAACTCTATTGCAACATCCGCTCTAGAAATGTTTTCATAAGTCAAATCGCCTTGATTATCATTATTAATAGTCAAAACAATTTGATGGTTTCGGGCTAATGCAGCGGTCTCAACTTCGTGTCCCATTTTACCATATCCTATTAATGCAATCTTCATATACCTCTTTAGTTTATCATTAGGTTGGAAAGTTACAAAAGCTTAGTTGATTATTTGATTATTTTTTGAGAATCAAATTTACTACAGAAATCCATATTGAACATTTAAAATTAAATAAGCCATGAATTCAAGAATAAAGCAAACATTCGTGCATTCGTGGCTAAGGATATTCTATTATACTGTTAAATAAAAAAAGGGAAGCAGAACTTCCCTTATTAATAATGTACTGTTAAAACTATTTCACTGAATCAACAATTTTTTTGAAAGCATCAGGCTCGTTCATTGCCAAATCGGCAAGCACCTTACGGTTAATAGCGATACCTTTTGAGTTAATCTTACCAATGAACTCAGAGTAAGACATACCGAATGGTCTTACGGCAGCATTGATACGCTGAATCCAAAGAGCGCGGAATTCTGCTTTTTTCTTCTTACGGTCACGGTAAGCATAACACAAACCCTTCTCAAGGGTATTTTTTGCTACGGTGTAAACATTCCTACGTGCGAGGAAGTTACCTTTTGTTTGTTCGAGAATTTTTTTCCTTCTTCTTCTCGACGCAACGGCGTTGACTGAACGTGGCATTTTACATTACAGATTTTGAATGGTTAGCGTTCCATTAAAGGACTCTTCGGGCTAATTCATTCTGGTTAATAAA
>JAYTVX010000317.1:0-13537 GCA_043743775.1 Bacteroidales bacterium
ATTTCGCCTGATGTTGATCCGATGTAAAAAATGTAAAATGACTAATGAACAATTAATTCATTTATAATACTCCGCGCCCTCCTCGTCTCCATGGTAAAATAAACTTTAAACCGCAGAGACGCAGAGACGCAGAGACGGAGAGAACGCAGAGATTAAATTGAGATTATATTCTAAATATCAACCTATCAACGTTGGCTTACAATCATTTAACCTGAAAATCTAAGGGCAACCTTCCGCAGCCAATAATAGCAACGAGTCTATTTGCCTCTTTTTCTGAAAAGTTCCCTGTTATTTCGATTTTACCACCACTAATTACAGAACAGACTTTTGGTGCACTATAGACTTTATTATCGACAATAAAAGCAATAGATTTATCCATGCACTTCTTTGTGAGATTCTCCCACGCGCTCCAGTAATCCTCTTTAAAGGTCATTGAAATAGCGATATACTTAGTATCCTTCGAAGCACGTACATCTTTTAGTGTTGTTTCATTGATCTCTGAATTCGCAGAGGAAATTGCGTACAGCTCAATCTTGTTCGATTCTGTAAGGTAATTACTCCAGTAGAATTTAATATTTGTGGGGAGTAAGGATCTTACAATATCTGATTTTAAGCTGCTATTGATCGTTGAGGTATCCTTTACTTCTGCTTGTCCAATAATCGCTTCGAAGTACTTCTTATCTATATTGCTAATTCCTAAAAGGGAATCAATCCTTTGGATACAGTTTAATCCAATTGTCTTTTGAAGATTTTTTAACACATCTTCCCGTTTATAAGTTTCGAAAAAATTTACCTTCCCTTGAAGGGGTAGTATCTCCGAAAGGTATTGAATATCTACCTTTTTGTCGAACGTAACAATTAGCTGAGACTGATCGATGTTTTCTTCGATTGTAAAATTGTTAATGTTTATGCATTTCAATCGTTCCGCGATGATCCTACTTGATTCGGATAACAGTTCTCGTGGGAAACTAGTGCTTAAGCTTTGTAGCGTTATTACCTGATCCTTATTGCTATTATTAATTGATTGAGTGCCGCATGAGGAGCTGATAATTGATACTATAACTCCAATGAAGATATATTTTAACAAGTTCATATAATTATTTTTTAAATTAATTAGTAACCACAACTACATGAATCATGTAATTGCAGCGATTAGATTAACGAAATTTTGGAATTAGCTGAATGAGGGGGAATCCCCATCATCACTTTGCGGGTAGAATAGGTGCCTGATTACTTTATTGAATAGAGGTTTTATCAAAAGCTGCTTTTCCTGATAAAGGTTAAGCTCTTTGGATAATTGAAGATTTACTTGGAAATCGTTTACAGCCGAATAGTCGAGAATGATATGGTTCTCATCGGTAAAAGAAGCACAGATTGGAATCTCAGTCGATGAAGGAATAACAGCAGGCGTATTGGTGTTGATATAGATGGCTAAAGAAATTGTGGAATCTAAATGAGGTGAATTGTCTTTCTTTTCATTAATGGTAGAAATAAGGATAAAAGCCAAAACAACAAAAAGTATTGTTGGAATATAACTATTTCTATTTTTCTGAATGCAATTCATATACCCAAAGATATACTTTTAAAAAGTACAAAGGTTACACTAAAGAAATTAAATTCTAAAGTCCTTCAACTTTTCCTGTTTCTCCTCCATCGAGTCGTTGCTCTCCCATAGGTAGATTAGCCCATCCCATACTTTTTGGGATCTTGGTTTTAGCCATTGGTTAAAAGTGGTGTGGTAATCTAAATTCTCTAAACCACAATTATTCTGGAGTCCTTCGAGTAGACCAACAATCATTAGTTCTTTGGCTGTATCATCACCCTCTTCAAGCACCTGATCAACTGCAGAAAAGAATCCTTTGAAATCATCGGTTCTACCCTCTTTAAGTTTGCCAACGATGTAATCGACCAATGTAATCATATCGATCAGATCCTCCCTTTTTTCGGTATAATCGTTGCCATACTCCTCATGAATAAACGCATTCCAGCAGGAAGCAATTCCATGGCTACTTGAAGTTAGCAGTTCGATGGCTTGATCTACACTAATTTTGTTCTCTTTGTTCTCGATTTCTTGGCTCTCGGTTGTCATTGCAAGGAAAGTTTATTGGTAAACAAGTTTCAAAAGTAGTAAAATTTAAGGTAAATAGGCTATAGACTTTTAGGCTGCAGGATTGTTTCACGCTTTTTGCATTACTGTATGCTATAACCTTAACGGTCATCTCCTACAGCCTAAAAGCCTACAGCCGAACAGTCTAATTCTTAATCTCCCTATTACTTCTTGCCCTCTCCAGAATCAAGTAAACGGCTGGGCACACTTTGGCATTCATAAGGGTAATGTTGAATAGTTGTTGAATCTTTCTCCTATCGGTATGCGGGTATTCACGACAGGCTTTGGGACGATCCTCATAAATGGAGCAGTAATTATCGGCTCCAAGGAATGGACAGGGATGGTTTCGGTAAACGTAGTCGTGATCCTCATCGATCTCGAGGTATTTTTCAACCACCTCGGAGGGTTTTAATCGAAGGGCTTTAGCAATCCGGTCGATGTCTCGATCCGTTATAATTGGACTAATAGTGCTACAGCAGTTGGCGCAATCGAGGCAGTTAACCTCCTCGAAAACCTGCTCGTGTAGTTCCTGAAAAATAGTATCAACCTCCGATGAAGGTTTACGCTTAAGCTGCTTTAGTAGATTTTTATTATCCCCCTCAGCATTCCCTGAAAGCTGCTTTAAACGAAGTAGAAGATTCTTAGTATTCGACATTATTCTTAGAAAACAGGTTTGTTACCATCCTAGGATGGAACTGTGATAGGAACAGACCACCGATAACCACAATAATCCCGATTATTTTGGTCAGGTTTAGCTCTTCGCCAAGGTAAATCCATGCAAGGATAGCCGTTACCACTGGAATAGTATTGGTGAAAATATTTGCCTTGGTTATCCCTAGGTTTTTCATAGCGAAAATGAAGAAAATAAAAGCGAAGGATGAAGAGAAGATACCCAACTTGAGTAAAGGGGTTAACACTTCCCAAGTAATGGTTACTGTTTTAAAGTGGTTGAATTCAAAAATAAAGAAAACGGGTATGAAGAAGATGATACCAAATGTGTTCTGATAGGTGATCACGCTTAAAACGTTATAGCGAGCCACCATCTTTTTTATTAATATGGAATAGAATAGTGCCGATAGTACAGCCAAAAACATCAGCGCAACGCCAAGCGGGTTGGCGTCAATGGCAACAAATCCCTTGTAGAAAATAACGATTGCTACCCCAATGATCGAAACGATTATTCCAAGAAAATTCATTAACGTGATACGCTCATTATGGAAGTAGTATGCTCCAATAGGGCTAAATAGTGGAATGGTTGCAACAATTACCGCTGCTAGCGATGATGGTATTAGGCTTACCCCAAAACTTTCACCAATGAAATAAAGGAATGGTTCGAAGAATGCTAGAAGAAGAAAATTCTTAACATCGGTCAGCTTTAGAGGATCTAATCTTCTTAGGGATAAGGTTAAAATAAACATGAAAATACTTGATATAACCAACCTGAAAAGGACAAGCGTTATGGGTTTATAGAATACGAAAACATCCTTATACCAGATAAAGGAGTACGACCAAAATATCATTGCAATAATTGCGCTTGCGTAAACAGCAATTGTCTTCTTATTCATTTAATAATTGTTGTAAATGCCTTGAATACTAGTTGTAATAGAGCTTCCGCTTGATAATAATTCGGGTGCGAAGTTACTTGTTTTATTAAAATCCCAATAATAAAAAGATCGCTGAGAAGCTATTTGGTTTAATTATTTGTGAAAGTAAAGAATAGATTTTTGCCACTAAGACACAAAGACAGGAAGTTCAAACAATTCCAATTTGATTATTTCTTTCACTCTTGTCCCGTTTTTAAAATGGAAACCTAATGATACAAAAGTTAACTTATCTGTGAATATCTGTTTAATCTGTGTCATCCGTGGTCTATTTTTTATTCTTACTTTTGGGTAAAATCCGAAGGATATGAGAACAGAGTCCGATTACCTTGGTTCGATGCAAATCCCCGATGAAGCCCTTTACGGCATCCACTCGTTACGGGCAAAGGAGAATTTTCCCGATACTACCCCATTTCAAATCGAGTGGTATAAAGCAATGGGTACTGTTAAGCATGCCTGTTATCTTACCTATAGGGAGTTTTCTAAGGCCTTGAGAAGTGATACAGACATGACGAAAAAGGAATTTTCGTTGATTGACGATAAGGTGATCGAATCACTAATAAAAGCATCATTAGAAATTGCTGATGGAAAATATTTCGATCAGTTCATCGTGCCCGCAATTCAGGGAGGTGCAGGTACAAGTATCAATATGAATATTAACGAGATTATTGCAAACCTAGCATTGGCAACCTTAGGGTATAAACCGGGTAGCTATAACCATATCGATCCCATTGAGCATGCGAATATTTTTCAATCGACCAATGATGTTGTACCTACTGCGCTTAAGGTTGCTACGCTAGAGCTATTAATGGTTCTAGAGGAGTCGATCAACAACCTACGATTTAAGGTCGAGGAGCAGGAGAGGAAGCATCGTGGAAGTTTGAGGCTTGGATACACGCAAATGCAGGCCGCAGTGCCATCATCATGGGGACAACTCTTCAGCACCTATAACGAGGCGCTATCGCGCGATTGGTGGCGCGTTTCGAAATGCTTTGAACGGATAAAAGTAGTGAACCTAGGTGGAGGAGCCATTGGTACAGGAATTGGAACGCCCCGTTTCTTTATCATGAAGGTGGTAAATCAACTCCATAAGTTAACAAATCTTCCAATTACGCGCAGCGAGAACCTTAACGATGTAACCGCCAACCTCGACACGTTTGTCGAAATTCATGCCACCATGAAGGCTCATGCTGTGAATCTCGAGAAGATGGTCTCCGATCTTAGGCTAATGGCCTCCGATATTGCATCAAACCAGCTATCGCTCCCCAAACGGCAGGTTGGTAGCTCCATTATGCCTGGGAAGATCAATCCTGTAATCGCTGAGTACGTAGTTAGCGTATCGCATCGGGTTTATAGCAACGATCAGCTAATATCTGGACTTTGTGGACAAGGAGTTCTAGATCTGAACGCATATATTCCATTGATTGGTCATGCTTTGCTCGATAGCCTTAAGTTATTGATAACCACAAACAATACGCTGATGTCAAATATGATTCAGGGAATTGAGGTAGATATTGAAAGAGCAAATGAACAGCTGCTCCGAAATCCTTCAATCTCAACAGCATTGTTACCCTACATCGGATTCAATAAAGCGGCCACCTTGGCCAACGAGATGAAATCAAGTGGGTTGAATATATTCGAGGCGAACGTAAGGCTTAACCTGATTGAGGATTCGAAACTTAGGGATATTGTTAAACCTGAAAATCTTTTAAAGTTAGGATTTTCGTTAAAAGAGTTATAATGAAAAACCTGACAGGTCTTTAAGACCTGTCAGGTTTAATCATCTTAAGAATATTTTTTACTTTTTAGTCTTTCCTTTAGCTTGTTGGCTTGGTCCTGCACTCATACCAATTATTTGATATCCGGTAAGGTCAAAAGATTTTGCGTTAGATGGTTTTATGTCTACTACAGTAAGGTCCGATTGAGCCTTTGAATGCTTATCGAAGGTGTGCATTTCCATTATCATACCCATTCCATAGGTCGATCCGCCTGTGGCAAGGGTTTGCATTCCGCCCATGTGCCCGTAAGCCGATGAGTAGTCGAATGCAACATCGTTGGTTGTCCAAATCTCTGATTTAGCTTCAGGGGTTTCGTGAAGATACTCCTTGCAGCTATGCCCCGCAATGGTTTTTGTCCTGCCGGTTGGTTTGTAGTAGGTATTGTAATTCGATAAATCCTTATTGGCTTGTTGAGTTTCGGTGGCTTGTTTTTGCTTTGCGGTGTCTTTTGCCATTTCCATAGCAATACCACTCTTATCCGAACCTTCTTTACCTCCAAGGATTAGCATTGCCCAGTTTTTATAGTCGAATATCATTAAGCTCTTCTGCTTTTGCTTCGATTCTTTCTCAATACTTTCGAATTCCATTGCAAAGCTCTTGCTATTCTTATCGAAATAGTTGGTATAAAGCACTTTTTCCGATTTTTTACCAAGCGAATCAGTGGATTGCATCTCCATACTCATGCTTGAGGTAAAAGCGTAGTTGGTTTCATGCTTCACATCTTTCATACCCATCATACCCATCATCTTTTTCTGCATGAAGCTGCCAGCAGGGTTCGAGTTTGATTGTTGGGTTTGATCGCCCGATTGAGCTTGCTGCTGCTTTTTCTTTTCAGCCTCTTTTTTCTTCCTCTCCTCCTCGTCCTTTTTTAACTTTTTATCTAAAAGGCTGTTCGCTCCTTTATTTAATAAATCTTTAAACTGTGCAGATGCGGGGGTCCCTGATATTAAAATTCCAGCCACTAACATTAATCCAATAATCCTTGCTTTCATGGGTGTAATATTAAGTTAAACAGTTGTTTTGTCTTATCAATTTAGTAGAGCTAATCTACAATTATTTTAGATTCTTATCAATTCTTCGTCAATAATAGGGCATATAATTAGAGAAAAGCATACAGGATATTGACCGGCTTTAAACATATCTAAGGAATATTGGTTTAATTTGCTGTATATTTTCAATCACATGGCAAAGGGAAAAGAATCGAAGCCTCATATTGGGATCTATGGCAAGCGTAATAACGGGAAAAGTTCTCTCATTAACATGCTTGCTGGACAGGATGTTGCGATTGTATCTGATTTTGCGGGAACAACAACCGATCCAGTAAAAAAATCGTTCGAGATTACGGGCTTTGGGCCAGTAATTCTTATCGATACTGCGGGGATTGACGATACTGGAGCATTGGGTACAAAACGTATCGATAAAACCCTTGAGTCGATAAACCATATCGATTTAGCAATTCTAGTTTTGGCTGATAATTCCTGGGATGAACATGAAGATAATCTAATCACAGAATTCAATCGAACCGATACACCATTTATTCTGGTTCATAATAAAAGCGATATTTCACCATTAACCATAGATTTTAAGGCTATTTTAAATAACAAGTATTCGAAGCATCAGGTTTTAGAGACAAGTATAAACAATCCCAATTGCATTGAAGAGCTCGTATCAGTAATAAAAAAAACGATTCCCGAATCATCATACAAAACGCAAACTTTACTTGGGGACTTAATTTCCTATGGTGATATCGTCCTGCTGATTACCCCAATCGATGTTGAGGCTCCAGCAGGCAGATTAATTCTTCCGCAAGTTCAGGCAATTCGCGACATACTCGATAATGATGCGGTTGCCATTGTGCTAAAGGAACGAGAAGTAGATGCATTCCTTCGTAAAACGAAGGTAAAGCCTGCACTGGTGATTACCGACAGCCAGATATTCGTTAAAGCGGATGCTTCGATACCAAAGGATATCCCATTAACAAGTTTTAGTATTCTGCTTGCACGATTTAAGGGCGATTTTGAGAACTACCTGAAGGGAACCCCTAAAATCTCCGAACTAAAGGATGGCGATAAAGTGTTACTTCTCGAAAGTTGTTCGCATCATACCTCGTGCGATGATATTGGGAGGGTTAAAATTCCTCGTTGGATAACCAACTTTACTGGGAAAAAGTTGGAGTTTGATGTAGTTGCCGGTTTAGATAAGCTCCCACGTGATATTAAAGAGTATGCTTTGGTAATCCAGTGCGGTGGTTGTATGATTACCCGCAAGCAGATTGTAAACCGACTTCGTCAAGCGATTGAAGCAGGAGTACCAGTAACCAACTATGGGATGGCCATTGCTTATGTTCAGGGGATCTACCAGAGGGCCATTGCACCGTTCACTTCAACGGAATCGGGTAAGCATAGCTATCTGTAAGGTTATATATTTTTAAAAACTTTCAAATGATTTTTTCTCTGTGTAACTCAGTTTTTACTCGGTGTCACTCTGTGTAATATTTTCTAGTGATTATGTGAGACCTAAAATTAATTACACAGAGAAACACAGAGGAGGCACAGAGATTCACGGAGTTTTATACCATTACTCAATCCTAAACTTAACGGTCTTTTCCGAAGCGTTTCCTAAGGCATCCATTGATTTTATTAGCAAAAAATAGTTTGTTTTTGGTTTAAACCACTCAATGGGAGAACCGTATTGAATATCTCCAGTATTATTAATATTGTAGCTTAATTTTTCGACACCTGAAATATTATCAGTTGCCGCTAGATAGAGTTTTAACCCTTTTGAAAAAATTGGAATCTTCTCACCTCTATCGTTCACCCATCCTGATGGTTCAATGCTGAAATGATAGTAAATTGAGGGTGCTTGGTTATCAACCCCAAACCCGAATGAAATGAGGTTTAAATTGTCGACGTTATCATATGCAGTGCAAACTACATCATGGAAGCCTAAGATATCAACCGTAAAAGGTTCCGAATAGATCTTCTCTTCACCTCCCTTTAACTTGTAGGTTACCCTGTTAACTCCTGCTCCCCTATCGTTGGTTGATATTGATATTTTTGTTTTTGGCCCTATCCAAAGGGTATCTTTTAGATTGATTATTGGACCGATAAAGTTGTAAAGTATTTGTGGTCCTGTGATATCAACTGTAGGCATTGAAAAAGCATCGGACTGAGTATCAGAGACACTTCTATTTCCAACATTATCTATAGCAAAGGATTTAACGCTCATCGTTCCTTGGATGTCGGATAGGTAGACAGGTTTATCGAAAACTATAAAAGGGCCATTGTTTAATGAATAGTTAATCTCCTTTACGCCCGATTTATTGTCTACTGCAGCAATTTTTAATTGACTTCTACCCGATGAAAATTCTTTCCCAGCAACCATATATGTGTTTCCCATTATCTCCTCAAAAACCATGGGCGGGGTTTTATCTACATAAAAGGGGAAGAATTTTGTTGCTTCAACATTATCTACCTCATCAATAGAATACCAGTTGATGGTATGCTCCCCTTCGCTAAGCGTTGATGCTTTTATAGGTCTAGCATACACTAACGCTTTGCAGGTGTCGATGCTATAATAGGTTTGCTTAACCCCATTAGCATCAACCGATGATATCGCTAAACTTGATCGACCAGAAATGATATTCTCAAATTTATCCCCTTCAAGATCAAGATGGGATAGGGGTGGAGTATTATCAACAACTATTGTTCTGATAATCTCCTCCTCTTTATTGCCAACGTTATCGAGGGCATGAACCGAAAGTTTGTATTCGCCTTCGCTTTTTAGCGTAATGGGTTCAAAATATTTAATGCTAGCACCTTCGTTTAATGAGTAGTAGACTCCCTTTAACCCAGCATCGGCGTCCACCGCGTTAAGTTCAATTACACATTGACCAGAAATATAAATCGTATTATCCTTTTGAATTCCCTTTTTAGAATCAAAGTTAAGTAAAGTTTTAGGCGGAAGTGCATCAGCAAAAAGATCAAGGCTAACCCTACGACCTAAGAATAGGTTAAGGTGGGTTAGATGCTTAAGTCCATGTCCGCTCCAATGAATTGGTGTATTTCCGTTATCGCAGATTAATTTTATGCTTTTACTTGCATCTGGAGATGTCCCAATGTAAAGGTTTACATGAGTGCCCGGTGCGATAAATAGTTTTCCAGTTGAATCCTTATAAAACGTTGGAATGGAATCGTTCTGAGCAGTTAAGTTGAAACTGATTGAAACGAGAAGTATTGCAGTAAATAACTTTAGCATAAATGGATTGTATAATAGTCTTTTTGCCAACATTTTTGAAATCTATTTAATTGGGAGGATTTTGAACTCAACCCTACGGTTCTTCTGATGCTTATCATCGGAGCAAATAACTCCTTTTACACATTCGTTCAAAGGATAAGTAGAGCCAAATCCTTTATAGGATAATCGCGTTTTGCTAATACCGTTGTAGATAAGGTAGTTCACAATTGCTTCAGCTCGTCGTTCGGACAGGTGTAGATTATATTCGTCATCACCTCTGCTATCGGTATGTGCCCGAAGTTCAATCCTAATTTCAGTGTATTCGTTAAGTACCTGAACCAGTTCATTGAGTTCCGTTTTGCTCTCAGGCCGTAGTGTTGAACTGTTGCTATCAAAGTAAATCTTATTAATCTTTACAATAGAGTCCAAGGCTGTAATGACTCTAAACTGAAGCGTGTCGCTGATATTTCCAACGTTATCAACGGCAAAGGTTTTGAGTAAAAAATCGTTTCCCTTATCGAAAGTAACGGTTTTTGAAAAGGTAAACTCGGAGCCATCAATCGAAACAAATACATTCCTAACTCCCGATAGATTATCCTTGGCAATAATATCGGCTTTTGACCCCTCTTCAACATAAAGCCTTTTACTAGAATTAATTAATATCCCATGTTTAAATTGTAGTTTTACCTTTGGGGCAATACCATCGGCATATATTTTAAAACGAACAGGTTTATTCGTCTCTGAATCCTGAGTTCGGAGATAATGGGTCCCGTTGCCATCAAAGTACATCGGATTGGATTTTGGATCCTTGCTAGGAACCAAGATTCTAGAATCTTGCTTGCTATCGGGGGCAATAAAAAAATATACCGGTTTATTCGCTTGAACGTACACCTGTCCTAAGCTGTCGACATAAATACCCGTTTCACCTTGCTGTCCCAATGATAGTTGGGCTGTTGCAAAAATCAGGATTATTTCTAGTAATATTTTTCTGATCATAAATTATGATAATTCAATGTTTCCATCACCAAGTTTAAAGCCAATAACAATAATATCATCGAGCTGTTTTTCTTCTCCCCTCCAGCTGATTATTCTCTGGCTAAGAATTTCCCGCTGCTCATCCATGGGTAGCTTATAAATCTCGAGCAGTAGCTCTTTGAATTGCTTCGATGAGAATTTTCCGCTGTCCGAGCCCCCGAATTGGTCAGTATAACCATCGGAGAAAATATAAAAATAAGTGGGTGAAGTAATGTCTAATGAATGCATAGTGAACTCCCTTTGGGTTTCCTTCTGAAGTCCCCCAATTGGGACTGGATCCCCTTTAATATGAAAAAGTTCACCATTTGTAATGTAGTAAAGCGGATTTTTTGCTCCAGCAAATTCCAATTTATTACCGTTTTTTTTGATAACACAAATGGCCATATCCATACCATCGCGGTTATCACTTTTGTTCTGCTTAAGTAGATATCTAACCGATCGATGTAGTTCGTTAAGGATTTCGTTGGGTTTAACAATTCCGCTCCGTAAAATAGTTTCGAGAAGATTGAAACCTATCATCGACATGAATGCACCAGGAACACCATGACCGGTGCAATCCACGGCTGTTATTATAAAACCACTCTCATCCTCGGGGATGTTGCTCAGTTTGATGTGATGACGATGAGATTTTTCGTTTTTCGCACCCTTCCCTGAGTATCCTGTAAACCAGTAAAAATCACCGCTAACGATATCACGGGGCATGAATAAAACGAACGATTCAGCAAGGATGCTATTTAGGATATCTTTTGTTGGTAGAAGTGCATCCTGAATCTGCTTTGCATAAGTGATGCTACTTGTTATATCCTTATTCTGTTTTTCAATCTGTACAATCGATCGGACTAGATCGAATCCCTGTGATTCAATCATATCTCTCTGCTCAATAATTTCGTTGTTCTGTATAGCAAGCAGTGCATTGGCTTTCTTTTTTTGGTAAAGACTATATACGGCTAACACTGAGAATGCGAGAACTGCCAATATTATAACGATAAAAATGTTTCGGATTAATCTGTTATTCTGAATAACCACATTTTGATACTCCCGCTCTTTATTCAACATGTTTATCTGGAATTTCCGAGTATTCGAAATTACCTCAGTTTTCTGGAGACTTTTTTCAGTTTTGTCTAGTTTCTCCTCTTTCTCATCTAGAGCTATTTGGGTTTGCTGCTTTTGCGATTCGGCAACTTGTACTTTGGTCTGTGCTTCGTCGACAATAACCTTTGTTTCAGCCTCTTTCTTCTGAACCTCCTCCTTCTGAACTTTTCGGGTTATTGTTGTGTAAAGGGCAAAATATTCGGCTGATTTTTGGGTGTTTCCAGTTTTTTCGTAGACCTCCGCCAATAACGAGTAGATATTCTTTAGCAGCTTAGCATCGTTCAACTCGCGGGCGATTGAGGTCGCCTCTTCGAGTGTTTTAATCGCTTTGTCGTAGCTGCCTGTTTGTGAATGGGTATTCGCTATGTTGATTAATGACGAAACGATTTCAGGCTTTTTGCCAGCGTTACGACACTCGGTGAGACATTTTTCGAAGTTGATTAGTGCTTGGGGATAGTCGCCAATATCAGTATAGGCCATACCGATGTTACTGTAGGTGCTTTTTATAGCGTTACGGTTGCCAATCATCTCGTACATATCAACAACCTTCTGGAAATTGATTATACCCTCCTTCGGCAAACCATTCATCCAGTATGTGGTTGCAATATTATTGTAGAAGTAACCAGCTTGGTTATAATCTCCGCTCGACTCCATCGACTTAGCCTTTGCTAAATTATCATCAACCTCTTTCTGAAGCGTTTCTGATAGCTGTTTCTGCTGCTGAGCTAATGTGTAATGAACTTGAATGATCGAGACAAATCCCGACAATAAAACCACTCCGATTAATCTCTTAAGAATCAATTTAATTAGTTTTTATGATATGTTAATGTTCCTTTTCAAGGGATATTGGTATATCGGTCATTCTCCTAAATTCCTCTCCCTCCTCGTGCATATCCTCATCATCGGCATTGAAAAACCATTTTATCTCAACATGAAAACCTCTGGGTGGAAGTTCTTCGAGGAGGGTAATGATTTCAAGAATTTTTTTTGCCGAAGATGAGTTAAGGTACTCTAACCTGAAATTTAACCGTGTATTTGATAGCGGTGATTTAATGTATTCTTTAACTAAATGTTGAAGTTGAGAATAGCATGCTTTTGCATCTTCGGGAAGAGATTTTCCCTTGATTTCAATTAACCCCACTTCTCCATCAAATAGAATAGATGGAGAATCTTCGGAAGCTTCAATAAAATATTTATCCATTTTTTGAATCTTAATAATAAAAAAACGTGATTCTTTTTTTATTCATACAAATTTACACTATCAAACTTGTCAACCTAAGAAAATCAAGGTTAATAAAGATGATTTAGATCAATGTTTATAAGAACGAAATATCTATGCTTTGTTTACGAAACTTTAGTTTTGGATGTTTCTATTTGGTAAGCGCTATCTATCGCCTACTCTCAAATTGATATATGTTTCTTAACATGTTTTGATTGATTGTGCATTAAAAAGTTAATAATCAAAAAGATACAGAGGTTTGTGGTTGCTCTTTTGGGTTATTGGTTTCAAATTTCCTCAATCCAACTTTATAGTGATACTTAAACTTTTAAATTTGTCGAGCAAATTTATTGAATAATCATTTGAAAACTAAATAATAAATAGGAGGTTCCATGACAAAACGTAATGTAATTATCATTGGTGCAGCCGGAAGAGATTTTCACAATTTCAATACTTTCTTCCGTGATAA
>JAYTVX010000318.1:0-5223 GCA_043743775.1 Bacteroidales bacterium
AGCAGCCCTAGTAAGTTGTGGTGGTTCAAAACCATCTGTTAAGGATAGCGGATTGGGAAAAGAAGTGGTTGTACCTTGCGGTGATAACGATTTTCACTCCGATCAGAAATTCTTCCGTGGGACTGGTTCAGGTACTAGCCAAGATCAAAGCACAGCTAAGAACAAAGCTAGCATCGATGCTAACAGCAACCTAGCCGCTTCGATCAACAGAACCATTAAAACTGTAACCGATCGTTATACCAATGATCGTCAGATTGGTGAAAATTCTGAGTTTGAGCAAAAATTCGAGCAGCTAACCCGCGATGTTGTTAACCAAGAGTTGAACAATGTTGCAACGGTATGCAGTAAATCTTTCATTAAAGATGGCAAATGGACATTCTACATTGCTGCTGAGGTTGCAAAAGATGAACTATTAAATAAGATTAAAGACAAGATCAGTAAGGATCAAAAGCTTCAACTTGACTATGACAAGCAGAAGTTTGAGAATATCTTCAACGAGGAGATGAATAAACTTGCTGGTGAAAAACCATAATCAGCAATAAAGGAGCCCTAATCAGCAACCCTTCGGGGTTGCTGATTGCTATACAGGGGTTTCATTCTACACGTTTGAGGTTAAAACAACTCTTTTTACTCCATTCATTAATAAACCCAAACAATTTTTATCATGAAGAAATACTTACTATTGGTTGTTGCTTTAATTGCCACGACAGGAATAAGTTTATCGCAAGATAAAGTCATTCAGAAGAGTGGTAAGCAACCAAAATGGGTAAATAATCTCGAAAAAGATTATATAATCACCGTCGGTCGCGGTGCTACAAGCCAAGAAGCTCAGCAGAATGCTCTGACTATGGTCAAGGAAAGGATTGTGTCATCCGTTGCTGAAAATGTAAAGGCTAAAACAGAAATTAAGAAAGAGGAAGCCAACTACAATAATAACGTTTCGGTATTTCTTGAAAAATTTGCATCTCAAACCACAACGGAATCGGGGAAAGTGCCATTTCTTCAAGGTATTTCCTTATCAAAGGTAGAAGAGTTCTACTGGGAGAAACTTCAACGCAAAGATAAAGGAGAGTACTTCTACTACCATTTAAAATACCCATTCCCAGAGTTTGAACTCCAAAAACTGGTGAGTGATTATAAAATGAGAGATTCTGAACTTACCAGACAACTAGATGATTTAGTTGCTCAAGCGGAATCGGTTGAATCGGTTGAACAGGTGGAGAAAAATATTGGCGAGCTGAAAGTCCTCATTGATTACTTCATGGATGGTCGTAAGAACCAAGCAGAGCTAGGAATTACCCGATACATGTCATTACTTGCATCAATTGAACTTGTTGAATTAGACCGTAACCTTGGAGAGTTGAAGTTCTCATTAAGGTTGGGCACAAAAACAATTAGCACAGTAAAGAAACCTATCACAAAATCGGAATGCGCTCGCATTACATCTACAATAAACAACCAAGATAACTGGTTAATAAAGTATGACTATGCCAACTGTTACGAAGATCCCGAAAACAATATCCTTGTAAAATATCGCTTTGGCAATTCTGATGTTCAAAAGAAATTCTACTTCGATATTTCAGTCAATAAACCTAATATTTTTGTAAACGTACCTTTCCACTTTATAACCACGACGAAAGGTGAAAGTACTGTTGATGCTTCAGTTCTAAATCTGACTATTCAGGCAGTTAACGATGCTGCGTTTACAATTGAGAAGGTTATTATTGAGTTTAAGGGTTTAACACCCATCATAATTGAAGGAATTAACCAAAACTTTTCTGGTAAGGGCAACCATGACCTTAAGTTGAATATTAGCCAACCCATTAAGATTGCTGAAACCTCATCAATTGGAAAAAATTTATCGTTTCTCTCAGGTTACATTCACTTCAAATCGAATGCGACTGGCGAGGTGAAAACTTATAGAATATATAACCATAGCTACACTACAGACTGGTAAAGAGCTGTGCAGAAATAAAAAAGGCTCGAAAATCGAGCCTTTTTTTATTCTTTATAAATCTGGAAATCAAATGGAACCTTAATGTGTTCCGATAGATCAAATCCAGCTTCCTTAATATCAATATCTTCATCGTTATACTTCCAAACTACTTTAACCTTGTGGCCTAAACTTGACAATTTTTCAATTTTCTTGAACACCTGAAAAATTAGTTTGGAACTAGGAGTGTTATAATAAACCATCTTAAATTTAATCACTGTTTCAGGGTTAGGATCAATCATATAAGCATCCCACCACTGCAATATAGGCTCATAGAATGCTTTGGCATCTTCAGGTAATGAATTACCCGAAAACTCAAAGATTCCGTTCCCTTTATCCAGGATTATCTCAGGGTATTGACTAGTAGATTTATATTTTATTACTTCCATATTAGATCTATTAAAAATTCTGGCACTATAAAATTACACTTTTTAAAAGTAAATACTTTATTTTTTTTCAATTATTTTTCATAGAAGCAACACGATATAAATATAATTTGTTTTATCGAATCTAACAAATGTTTAAAATTCAACAACTCTTAAATTACTTATATTTATTTTTTGAACCTTGCAAATACTCCTAGCGGTAATCGTTTTAAACTTTTATCAGCAATGTAAAGTTCTCCGTAATTAGGGCTCTTTACGTTAAAACTTGACTTAACCATACTTTCAGCAATCAATGCTGAAAAACCTATAGAGTACAAATTCAAAACAAGAAAACTACTTGTTGGAGCTAAAATCTGGTTGCACGCTTTAAGTAAATGATTTATTCCTTCATCGAGAATCCACCTTTCCCCTTCAGGTCCTCTACCATATGCTGGAGGATCCAGTATTATTCCATTATACAAATTACCTCTCCTACCTTCACGGTTTACAAACTTGACGGCATCATCAATTATCCATCGAATATCCTTCAACCCTGAAGCTTCCATATTCTCTCGGGCCCAAGAAACTACCTGTTTTATAGAATCTAAGTGAGTTACCTCTGCTCCTGCTGCTCTTGCAGCCAATGAAGCTCCCCCGGTATATGCGAATAGATTTAAAACCTTTGGATTCGGTATATCAAAACCTTTTACTGTATCATATATATAATTCCAGTTCGATGATTGTTCAGGGAAAATTCCAACGTGTTTAAAAGAAGTGAATCCCAATCTAAACCGAAGGTTCATTTCTTGGTAATTATAATCAATGTACCATTGCTCCTTAACACCTGGTTTGATAATCCACTCCCCCTTTTCATTGTCATTAGCAGTAGAAATATTTGTGATGGATCTCTTTTGAATAAAGTGGGCATGTGCCAATTTCTTCCACTCTGATTCAGATAGACTTTTATCCCAAATAGCTTGTGGCTCAGGACGAGCAACTATTATTTCGCCGAAACGTTCTAACTTTTCAAAATCACCGCTATCGATAAGCTCATAATTTGGCCAATTGGTAGGTGCTAATAGTTCCATTGAATTATATTTTTGGGGATTTTACTTTCATCAAACAGCTTTTACAATCAAACTCTAAAGGATAAAGATTATTATTATCCTTCAAATATAGCTCTCCCGTTGGTTTTCCATTCTGTTTTGAAGGACAAATTCCAATTTCATATTTTATGCAATATCGTGTAACCATTAATTCAGCATCGATTGCTTTCTGTAATTCAAAAGCATTGTCGATAGATGAAACCCCATGCCGATTGTAAAATGCCTTGGCTAATCGGTTCGATACGTTCGCTTTATAGGTAAGCGTAGGGGCTATAAACTGATTGTTAGAAATCGCGCTATTAGAAATAGGTTTATTAAACGTTTCTAATCGTTTGCTGATTAATAGTTCAATTAGATTCCTACGGATCTGATTAATGATTGATGTTGGAATAAATACAGGATTATCCATACAAACATCAACCTTAAGTATTTTAAATATTGTATCGCCTGATTTCGAAAGTTGATGGATGATATTCTCAATTGATTTCTCGGAATTCATTGCACTATCAAATCTCTCAGAAATTGAAATTGTTACAGAATGATCATCCTCATCGGTTGCTGAAATAATGAGCTCTGAATCGGTCTGTTCAACTTTAATTGAGCATCCCAGCCATCGGTTTTTTATACTACTCTTCAATGCATTGCTAAACTCATGATCGTGGTTACGAAAAACTTCAACTCCAACCCTAAGATCTTTCATCTCTCCATAAGGGAAGATTTTACGCGATTCTACGCGATTAACCCTTAAACCTGTCAGAATCCCCTTGGGATTGATGAAACAAATACCATCACCATTTACTAGAACTTCTTTACCCTTAATTGAAAACCAACCCTTACCAAATTCTGAAACTACTCCAATCTTTTTACCAACAGACTTTTGGGTATCCATCGATGATTGCTCTTTTTGTCTCCCGTTAACAAAATGAGGTGTAAAGCCCCTGTTGAAACTTCGTTCAGGATCGGGAGTAAAGGTTGTATCGCAATAACCCGACGATGAGCGTTTAAGATTCGGATTATGCTCTATGATTTTACTAAGCAATGTATGATAATGGCTTGTTACATTCTTTACGTAGCTAATATCTTTCAGCCGCCCTTCAATCTTAAATGATGTAATTCCCGATTCAATTAAATCGGCAAGATGATTTGATAGGTTGAGATCCTTTAATGATAATAGATGCTTATTCTTTACTATAATTTTACCTGATGCATCCACTAAATCGTAAGATGATCGGCAGGGTTGAGCGCATACGCCTCGATTTGCACTTCGACCAGTAATTGCTTGGCTAAAATAACATTGACCACTGTAGCTAACGCATAGAGCGCCATGAATGAAGAACTCAAACTCAATGTTTGTCTGATTGCTTATATCTTTTATCTCCTCTAAAGCGAGCTCCCTTGCAAGAATAACCCTTTTAAAGCCTACCCTTTCGAGGATTTTAACTTTATCTACGGAATCGTTATGGGTTTGTGTACTTGCAAAAATTGGAATTGGCGGGATATCCATTTCAAGGATTGCCATATCCTGAATTATAATTGCATCGACTCCAATTCGATGAAGATTTTCGATTAATATTTTTACCTGATCTATCTCATCATCATAAATGATAGTGTTTACGGTAACGTAAACCTTAACATTGAATGGATGTGCATACCTAACCAGCTTCTCGATATCTGCTAATGGATTCCCTGCATCCTCACGAGCCCCAAATTGATTAGCCCCAATATAAATTGCATCAGCACCATGATTTATGGCAGCAAC
>JAYTVX010000319.1:0-2595 GCA_043743775.1 Bacteroidales bacterium
CGATCCTTCAAAATTAAAGCATCGAAACAGCTTTAACATAACCGCAATGAGCTTTGACCCTTCGCTGATTTATGCTGCAATTAAAAAGCGTATCCCTGAATTTACGATGAATTACAATGTTGAACCCGTTAAGAAAGCAATTGCCGATAGCTGGCCAAACTCCATGGACGATACTTGTGCTCGCGCAGAGTGGGGATGGAGCCCTAAATGGAATTTGGAAACCATGACTGATGATATGCTCAAGGTTGTAACTGAAAAATTTAAGAAGGGATTGTTTTAAAGATTCTACTTACTGTTAAAATGTTTGCCCTAATTATAGAATTAAATCTATTTGTTTTGTAGATTTGATTCATAAGGCATATTCTAAACTTATGGCAAGAATCTTTGAAGTTAAGGCCACTTTGGTGGGTGTAAAATTTGAAATCTCAAGAACATTCTGGGTTGATAGTTCCATTAACCTGCAGGTGTTGCATGAGGTTTTTCAGGCGTTGTTCGCCTGGGAAAACTTCCATCTTCACTTTTATCAGGATTCAACAGGAAAGGATATTAAAATGGAGGATCAAGTGGAGTTATCTCAAGTGTTATCAAAAGGGGCAAACATAACTTACGTTTATGATTATGGTGATTCTTGGACGCTTGATACTTCCCTTGTAAGGATTTTTGATGATTCGACAGTAGGCAAATACCCTCTTTGTATCGGAGGATTAAGAAAAGCACCCCCTGAAGATTCTGGTGGTATTACTGGATATGAGATGGCTCTTGAATTGATGATAGGAAGTAAGAAAAAGAATTATTCATTGATCTCGGAATGGTATGGAGAGAACTTTGATCCAGATTATTTTAGCATTGATGAGGTAAATAAGGCGCTATCACAGCAAAGGAGCTAAACCTTTATCAAATGAGTTTGCACGTCGAACGAAGAGGTGATCCTTTGCTATACAAAGTATTAAGCGAGCTAAACATTCAGTTCGATTATTACGAACACCCACCCGTCCCTACAGTAGAGGAAGCCTCAAAGTACTGGGCGGGAATCGACTCTACCCACTGCAAGAATATCTTCCTCAGGAATCATAAGGGTGACAAGCACTATCTTGTCATTCTCGAACATCGTCAGATTGCCAATATCCACCAGCTCGAAAAAATATTAAAACAAGGAAAATTATCCTTCGCCTCACCCCAAAGAATGATGAAGTATCTTGGTCTAGAGCCAGGTTCAGTATCTCCTTTTGGGCTGATTCACGATACTTCTAACCATGTCCATCTTTTCCTCGACGAGAATCTTAAAAAGGCCGAAAGGTTGAGCTTTCATCCAAATCTCAATACCGCTTCGTTAATTATAAAGTATCACGATTTTATCCGCTACCTAGAGTGGAAAGGGAATAGCTACGAGTTTATTGAATTAACTTGATTTTAAGTTATAGGATAAATTTGAACCAACACCTCCGAAACGTCTTAATAATACTTTAGAATTATTCTTCTTACAACATCGTGCTTGAGTTCTGTGAACCTCTGTGCCTACTCAGTGTAACTCTGTGTTACATAGATTATTTTACCTTAAAATATTTTAACACAGAGCACCACAGAGGAACCTCGGAGTTACACAGAGTTAAACCCAATGCTAAAATGCTGTTTTTTTATAATGGTTGATTCCTTGATAAAAATAAAAAAGCCTTCCCGCTCAAATGAGCAGGAAGGCTTTTCAACGGAACGATTTATCAAGCTATGAAAACTATCCGCATTTTGAGTGTCCACAATTCTTACAGATGAGGCATCCCTCTTGGTACACGAGTGAGTTCGCACCGCATGATGAGCATTTTTTACCCTCTTTGGCCTTAGTGCCATCGGGAATATATTTACGAAGCGCTCTTTCAACTCCAGCTTTCCACGTATTAATCGTTTCGCTATCGAGACGGAGCGATGACACAAGGTTAACTACATCGGGAATAGGCATCCCGTTGCGAAGCACACCCGAAATTAGCTTTGCATAGTTCCAGAACTCTTTGTTGAACATATGCGATAAACCACCGAGGGTATTGGTATACCCAAACTTATCAATGTACTGGAAATCGTAACGACTGCCATTTTCATCTTTAATCTTGATGATTTTACCCTTGGTTACTAGCTTTGGAATTGGTAGAACATCATCCTCCGAAATACCAGTAAAGATCTCATAAGGGCGGTTATTGTATAAACCAACGAATGTGATCCAACTTTCGTGATTGTTCTTGAAACGGATTACATCGCACTCAAGTACTTCTGGGCGTTTTGAAGGGAATACCGATTCTTCATCCTCCTTATCCTTTCCCTTTTTATTCGATACAAGAACACCATCGCGGGAACCATCGCGGTAAACGGTACAACCCTTACAGCCACTCTCCCATGCGGTTTGGTAAACTTTTGCCACCATCTCCTCGGTTGCATCTGATGGTAGGTTAACGGTTACGCTAATGGAATGGTCAACCCATTTCTGGATCTTTCCTTGCATCTTAACTTTGTTAACCCAGTCAACATCGTTGGAGGTAGCTTTATAGTAGGGTGATTTTGCTACCAGCTCATCAATTTTATCTTCGCTGTATTTTTTTACCTCTTCAACGT
>JAYTVX010000320.1:0-1883 GCA_043743775.1 Bacteroidales bacterium
CATCTCAAGGTGATGATATTGTTCTTTATAACGATGAAAGTAGGGAATCGGTTTTAGCAACAATTCCTCAGCTTCGCAACCAAGAGCAAAGAGAGAATAGTGAGTTAAATCTATGTTTATCAGATTTTATCGCGCCTATTTCTTCAAAGAAGATAGATTGGTTTGGTCTATTTGCAGTTACTGCGGGTCTTAATTCTGATGAATTGGCAAAAGAATATCAGGATAAGGGAGATGATTACAGCTCATTAATGGTTAAAGTCCTTGCCGATAGACTTGCTGAGGCATTTGCAGAATTACTTCATAAACGGGTAAGGACTGAATTCTGGGGATATAGCCCCAATGAGAATCTTTCAACCGATGAGATACTTCACGAGAAGTATAAAGGTATTCGTCCAGCTCCGGGTTATCCTGCATGTCCCGACCATAGAGGGAAAGAGTTTATTTTTTCACTGCTCAACATTACAAAAGAATCAGGGATTTGGCTAACCGAGAATCTTGCTATGAGTCCTGGGGCTACGGTTGCAGGATACTATTTCTCACATCCCGAAGCAAAGTATTTTAATGTTGGTCGGGTTAGCCTTGAGCAGGTTCGCGATTACGCTAAACGCTTGGAATTAAGCATTGAGGAGACAGAGAAGTTTATTCCAAGCAACTTAAATTACAAATAGATTTGAAATAATATTCTAGACACTAAATACTATACCCCAAACACTAGTAATTATCATGAAAGTAATTGAACATCTAAATAACGCAAAATCAACATTGTTTTCGTTTGAACTTTTACCCCCTTTAAAGGGTCATACGCTTCAAACTATTTTTGATACCATAAACCCATTGATGGAGTTTAAACCTTCCTACGTTAACGTTACCTACCATCGGGAGGAGGTTGTATATCGAACCGGTTCGAATGGTGTAATGCAACCCGCAGTTCTACGCAGAAGACCCGGTACTGTTGGTATAACTGCTGCTATTGAACATAAATATAAGGTTGATGTTGTTCCTCATATTATTTGCGGTGGATTTAATACTTTAGAAACCGAAGATGCATTGATTGACCTTGATTTTTTAGGTATTGAAAATGTTCTGGTTGTAAGGGGTGATGCCGATAAGATTACGGGTAGATTTGAGCCCAAACAGGGAGGGCATCGATATGCAATTGATTTGGTGAAACAGGTCGTATCGATGAATAACGGATGTTATATCGACGAAATCCTTGAGAAGCCCAACTCAACTAATTTTTGCATTGGGGTTGCAGGATATCCCGAGAAGCATGCTGAATCGCCAAACTTTATTTCAGATATTAAGAGGATAAAGGAAAAGGTTGATGCAGGAGCTGAGTATATCGTAACCCAAATGTTTTTCGATAACTCAAAGTTTTTTGAATTCGTGAATCTGTGCCGTGAAATAGGTATTACAGTACCAATAATTCCTGGTATAAAGCCAGTATCGCTTAAAGAACATCTAAGCATCTTGCCTAAAGTTTTCAATGTTCAGCTACCTCAGGATTTGGTTAAAGAGATGGAACGGTGTTGTGATAATAAGGCAGTAAAAGAACTGGGGGTGGAGTGGGCTATTGCTCAGGTTAAAGAGTTAAAGGTCAAAGGGGTTCCCGCAATCCATTTCTATACCATGGGCAAATCCGATAATATTGTTAGAATCGCAAAAACTATATTTTAGATGTGATGCTGTCTTACTGTTTTACAGTTAACTGTTTAGAATTACTGCATCACAGCAACACTGCCTCACATTATCTTTAGAACGTTAGCGTAAAGGTTGAGCCGTATGATGGAACTGAGTATGCAGTTATACTTCCACCGTGAAGTCGCATTATCTGCCTCGAAAGGCTCAATCCAATACCCGAACCTTTAGGTTTGGTAGTAAAG
>JAYTVX010000321.1:0-4264 GCA_043743775.1 Bacteroidales bacterium
TCAAGTGTAAACATTATTGCATTGTACCATAACGCATTAATTTCGACTGGGAAACCAATTCGTGGCGTAACGGGTTTTCCGTTAACCACAGCATCCATCCATGTAAGTGCAAATCCTTTATCTCCAGCCCATATCAAGCCGTTATCGTGCATTTTTATGTTAAAGGGAAGTCCATCGTGATACCCCTGAAGGATTGCTTTCATCTTTTTGCTGTAGTCCTTCCATACTTCAACCTTATCCTTTGTGTAATCGGAGTATTGCTGAATTGCCCAGAAATACCAAAGCGGTGCATCAACCGAGTTGAATGCGGCAGCCTTAGCACGACCTACGTTGGGGAACAATCCGTCCTTAAGGGCAGATGACTGTGAATCAAGTACTGCTTTGCATGATTTCGGATCGTCGATTGTGAGGGTTAAACCTGGAAGTGAAATGAATGTATCCCGACCCCATTGGCCAAACCATGGGTAACCAGCTATGACATTGGTATACTTCTCGTGATGAACAATAAATTGGTGTGCAGCATTTTTTAAGCAGTTCTCGAAGCTATTTTTTTCAGGTCGTTTAAGCAGTTCGTTATTAAACTTCTTTGTTAATGAGCCCGGTGCAACTTCAGATGTTGCTGCGGAGAAGATTATACTTTCCCCTTTCTTTATTGATACCTCAAAGAAGCCAGGAATAAAAAGATCTTCATGGCCTTCGTATCCTCGTTTCAATTCCTCTTTGTATTCTATGTTATAGTACCAATCGGGTGAGGCAATAAATTCATTTTTTTTGTTTAGTTGAAGATGAAGATAGGGGAAGCCAGGGTACAAGCGATACTTAACCCCATTAGCTATCTCCTTGTAACGAGTATCTGCCCACATATTCGCTTTACTTAGATTATGAGCATTCCTAAAGGCTAAGAAAGGCTTAATCCTTATCTTTGTAGGACAATTTGCATCTAGGAGAGTGTAGCGAATCATAAACTGCTCTTCGTTATGAGTAAAGAGAAGTTCTTTTTTAAGGATCACTCCACCTACTCTATAGGTTAGAGTGGGGGTTGGTTCATAATCGAAGTCGATGATGTATTTATGTCCTCGAGGTTCATAAATACCTGGGTAGCGATGAATTCCTAGGTTGAAATGTTGTTCTTTTTGAATTATAGAATCATCGATGCACGATAAAAGAACATGTGGTTCTCCATCAAAATGATCGAGTGGTAGAACCATTAACCCGTGATATTTTCGAGTGTTGCAAAGAACAATGGTAGTGCTGAAATATCCACCAGCTCGGTTAGTACTTAAAATTTCACGATTTAGTGAATATTCTAAATTAACAAGTTCATCTTTATCGAATTCAAGGTACTTCATGGCTTGTAGTTTTTAAATAAATAATTGAAGTAATGCAAAAAACATGTTCTATTTAGAAATAGAGCATTACCTAAAATCATCTTCCTGAGGGTGGTTAAAGAAAAAAATATACTTGATATAATATTAATGCTGATAAAAATTCTTTAATCATTCCTCGTAGAATCTCAGAATCAGATAAATATTATAATTTAATATTACGGATTATTTTATCAAGACAATTTAATGCTTTTTTAGGGTTAAAGGGATAGAAATTCCTTTTAAATTTGGTTAACTTTGTGTAAATTATTACCAATAGCTTAAAGGATAGAATTTGTAACCAATTTGACTGTTACAGAGATATAGAACTAAATAAATTCAGGATAAAAGTTTCCCTAATGAATTCCAATTTAAAAGTCAAACCTTATTTATTGCTTTCGTTTTTTCTTACAATACTACTCCAGGGATGTATAAATAGGGTCGATAGGGTTAATGTTGAGGGTACTTTTAGGTGTAATCCTGATTCGTATATTTATATCAGCAAGTTTGAAGGGGACAGTTTATCTCTAATTGATTCCATAAAGACAACTTCACGTGGATATTTTAAGTTTCAACTTAATACTGAGAGCCCTTACTTTGTAACCATTGGTTTAAGTAAAGTTCAAACCCCAATTATTCTCCTTATTCAACCGAGTGAAGATGTAAGTATTAAATCTGAAAATTCAAATCTTAACGATTACAAGGTGTTTGGTTCAAATGGCTCGGAGTTACTTCGTCGCTTAACTATAAAATTGAATAATACTAAGTCCAAAATTGATTCTTTACGGATTGTTTATAATTCAAATCTGGGTAATTCGAAGATTGATTCCATTCAGCATCTTCTTGATAGTACCTACCAAACGATAACCTCAAGCCATAGGAATTATACTTTTAGTTTTATAAAACAGAATACCTTTTCACCCGTTTCAATATTAGCCCTTTTTCAAGCTTATGATTCATCACATCCAGTCTTTGACTATGCGAAGGATAGAAAGTTATTTCGGCTAATCGATTCGTCTTTGCTGTCGGTGTATTCATCAAATAACATGGTGAAATCGTACCACGCGAAAATTCAGAAATTGGACTCCCTCTACGAGCGTAACCTTAAACGGGAATTAATATTCAAGGTGGGGGAAGTGCTCCCAAATGTAGGTTATCCGCTTATCACTGGCGAAAATTTCTTTTTTAGCGGGATTTGGTATAAATATCTTCTTATCGATTTTAGGGGAAACTGGTGTGATGTTTGTCAGAAAAATAACATACAACTTCGTAAAATCTATAAGGAGTATGCCCCTAAAGGTCTTATGGTACTTCAAGTTTCGCTGGGTGCTAATCCCGATTCTCTCCGGAAAATGGTTGTAAGGGATAGCTTGTTGTGGTATAATGGAATTGTTCCAGAGATGAATAATTCTAAATTGCTCGATACTCTAAAGGTTTATAGCGTACCTTCGAGTTATATTGTCGATAGGTGGGGTACAATTAAGGCTGTGAATCTTTATGGAGAAAGGTTGAGATCAAAATTAAAAGAACTTTTACCTAAATAAGGGCTTTGCCAAAAAAAAAGGTTTTTATTCTGATATGAATGTTTAAATTTGCTTGGCAAGGAAACAAATAGTCAATGTTATTAATATGTTGAATTTAGAGAAAACTACGATGATGAACTTTTTTAGATTGAGATATTTTGGTGTTATTGCTACGATTCTTCTTTTGAATTCATGTAATGATAAGAATACGGTGTCGGTTCGTGTGAAGATCACTAGTTCGAATGACTCGAAAATCTATATTGATAAACTAAATTTTGCTAATGTTGAAACGCTCGATTCTTCTGAGATTTCAAAGGGTGAAAATAATATCCGTTTTAAGGTTAAATCGGTATTTGAGCCAACATTTCTTGTTATTCGAGTTAAGGATAAAGGCGCAATAACCCTTCTTTGTGAACCCAGTGAAAAGATGAATCTAATTATCAATACTGAAAAATTCTACGATTATAATGTACTTGGATCTAAAGGTTCTCAGAAAACGAAGGAGTTAGGAGCAAAACTGAGTGATACAAAGAATAAGCTTTATAACCTAAGGTTAAAGTTTAATCTAGAACAGCAATTAGGGGTTAAATCGATGATTGAACAGGAGTATAATACAGCAATCGATTCGCAGCGCGCCTATAGTTCAAGATTTATTTGGGCAAATGTTATGTCACGGGCAAGCGTTATGGCTATTTATCAGAAACATGATGATGATTTATATGTTTTTGATAAAGCGCAAGATTTAGTTCTGTTTAAGGCTGTGGCATCATCGTTAAGAGCTTTTTATCCTAAGTCTGATTATACCAAGGGAATGTTAGCCGATATCAAAAAGATGGAAGGTATTATTCGAAGCGCTAAATTAAGCAATATGATAAGCCAATCGGTTAACACCCTTCCGGAAATAGCTCTAAGCAATCCTAAAGGAGAAGTCGTTAAGTTGTCAAGTCTTAAAGGGAAAGTTATTCTCCTTGATTTCTGGGCTTCATGGGATCAAACTAGTATGATGGATAATCGAGAACTTATTGATATTTACAGTCAATTTAAGAATCGTGGATTGGAAATCTATCAGGTTTCATTGGATACTAATCGCGATGATTGGGTTAACGCGATTGAATCGGCTGGGCTACCATGGATTAATGTTTGCGAGTTAGACCCTAAAGGTTCACTTTGTGCACGTACATACAATGTTACTCAGCTACCATCAAATTATCTGATCAATAGAAGTCATACTATCATTGGGAAGAATCTTTATGGTGAAGCCCTTAAGAAAAAACTTCGCGAGATTCTATAGCTATTATGGCAGGCAAAAAGATATACTTTGCATCTGATCTTCATCTTGGACTACCAACGCATAAGGAGAGTTTGCCTCGTGAGAAG
>JAYTVX010000322.1:0-3215 GCA_043743775.1 Bacteroidales bacterium
TCTTCTATTTGAAGCCCTATCACTTATGTACTTTATTAAAGATATAACCCCCTCTAAAAAATGTCTTTTTGTGTCATTCGTAGTAGCGCTAATCTCATTCTTAATACCTTACGGCTATGCAATTGGTTTATTAGTAGGAGTTATTCTTGATTATGTGATTAAAAAAGAGAAAATACTTAATCATTTCTAAAGCCTATTTCAACTAATAAATTACCTCACAGCAGAGCTATCGAGGTATTGTTTGAAAACATTTATCAATCGCAGCAAAGCTGCGGGAAACCGAGTTTACTAGTTCGCCGAAGGCAATATCACCCCAGTGATCCCTCGGCTACGCTCGGGATCAGTTCGACTAAATTATTTTGTTTCACAAAATTAAAGTCTCACTGATTTAACCTAATGTTATTCAATGTCATTAAGCCTTTATGAATGATTTATTAAATACTACTAAAATCATATTTTTGTTAGAATATTACTATCAAAGTTATAGTTAAATAAAATAATAAACCTGTCAGGTCTAAAACTGACGGGTTTTATATAACTCGAAGAATATAATTTAGATTTTAGGTCCAGCAGCAACTAATCGTTTTCCAGCATCATTATCGGTAAAGTTCTCAAAATTCTTGATAAACATCCCGGCTAAGTTGCGTGCTGCGGTATCCCAATCAACAGGATTTGGCCAGCTATTGCAGGGATTAAGAATTTTTGAATCGACACCCTTAACCCCTTTGGGAACTTGAAGATTAAATACAGGAATGGTTTCAAATTCACCATTCTCTAAACTTCCATCAAGGATTGCATTAATCAACGCACGGGTTGATGGTAGATCAATTCTTTTCCCAACACCATAGGGACCACCAATCCATCCGGTATTTACAAGATAAGCTTTAGACCCATGTAACTCCATCTTCTTAACCAATTCCCTAGCATAAACGGTTGGGTGAAGCATTAGAAAGGCCTGACCAAAACAGCCGCTAAAAGTGGGCTTAGGCTCAGTAATTCCGCGTTCAGTCCCTGCAAGTTTAGCAGTAAAACCACTTAGAAAATGGTATTGGGTCTGTTCAGGTGTAAGTCTCGAAACTGGAGGTAATACACCAAATGCATCGGCAGCTAGGAAAATAACAAACTTAGCATGACCACCCTTCGAAACAGGTTTTACAATATTATCGATATGGTAAATTGGGTATGAAACCCTCGTATTCTCAGTTTTACACTTTGATTTAAAATCAATCTTTCCATCAGCATCAACATCAAGATTCTCGAGAAGAGCATCACGACGTATCGCTGCGTAAATATCGGGCTCCTTAATAGGGTCAAGATCTATGCATTTTGCATAGCAGCCACCCTCAAAGTTGAACACCCCATTATCGTCCCATCCATGTTCATCGTCACCGATAAGCGCACGATTCGGATCAGCGGAAAGAGTTGTCTTCCCTGTACCCGATAGACCAAAGAAAACGGCTACATCACCCTTATTACCCACATTGGCGCTACAATGCATTGCTGCAATACCTTTTAATGGTAGAAAATAGTTCATCACGGAGAATATGCCCTTCTTCATTTCACCACCATACCAAGAACCGCCAATAACAGCCATTCTCTCAGTTAAATGAAAAGCTACATATACTTCGCTGTTAAGGTTTTGTTCCTTCCATTTGGCATTCGATGTTTTTGAGGCAACAAGCACAACAAAATCGGGCTTAAAGGTCTTTAGCTCCTCATCGGTTGGACGAATAAACATATTCTTTACAAAGTGTGCCTGCCAAGCTACCTCCATCACAAAACGGACGTTAAGGCGAGTATCGGTATTAGCACCGCAGTATGCATCAACAACATAAAGTTTTTTCCCACTGAGTTGTTCTGAGCTAATGCTCTTCAGATGCTCCCAAACCTCTTGATTGATTGGTTTGTTATCTGAACTCTTCTTTCCTGCTTCAGCCCACCATACATTTTTCTCTGAGGAGCTATCCTTAACTATGTATTTATCTTTGGGGGAGCGGCCTGTGAATATACCGGTATCAACGTTAATTGCTCCAAGATTTGTAAGATATCCCCTTTCGAAACCTTCAAGGTTTTTATCGGTTTCATGAGCATAAATAAGATCATAGCTAGGATTATAAATAATCTCCTTAGGTTGGTTTATTCCATAAACGGATAGGTCGATATTTGCCATAAGAAATATTTTTATTGAACAATCGATTGAAATAAGGCTATTGCAAAGATATTCGGATATGTGATAATTATCATAATCCTGAATATGTTTAATATCAGTAAAAATATCTAAAACTATGTTAAGGGATAAACGGAAAAACAAAAAAAACCAGAAATCCTGGGTTTTATGGTTGTAAATCCTGTTTTTTTTATTTTAGTGCCTTTAGATACCTATCGCTCACATTACTCCAGTTTACCACTTTCCAGAAATTGGTAACATAATCGGCTCGTTTATTTTGATATTTAAGATAATAGGCATGTTCCCAAACATCGAGTGCTAGAATTGGTACTCCATGCTTGGGAGCAATATCCATTAACGGATTATCCTGATTGGGTAGTTGGGCAACAAACAGTTTTCCTGATTCATCCACAGCAAGCCAAGCCCAGCCGCTTCCAAATAGCGTATTTGCAGCCTTCTCAAACTCTTTCACAAATGATTCATAAGTACCAAACGATTCAATTATCCCCTGCAGTAACTTCCCAGTTGGTACTCCTCCCCCGTTGGGCGACATTACCTCCCAGAATAGCGCATGATTAAAATAACCTCCGCCAAAGTTTCTGACGGTAATAGGGTATTTACTTACATTAGCAAATATCTCCTCCATGGTTTTTCCATTCAGACTGTTCGCATCTGCAGCTTTAATAAAATTATTATAGTAAGCCCTGAAATGCTTATCGTAGTGAAACTCCATGGTTGTCTTATCGATAAACGTTTCTAATGCATCGTAGCTATAGGGTAAAGCAGGAAAAACAAAACTTGGAGGGTTTTGAGCTTTTGCTCCGTTCAAGAATACTGCGAGGAACAGAGAAATCAGAATTACACCTTTTGTTTTCATCGTAGTTTTTATTTCAAAAACATAATAGAAAACAAAAAGTTCAATACTGAACTGGCAATTAACTTTTATTATAAATCACTACTGAACGAGGAATAAAATAGTAAATAATAAAAGTAGGGGTTACTTCCCGAAGGTTTCACCCCATGTTGTAGTTTTGTTTTGCGAACTAAA
>JAYTVX010000323.1:0-3849 GCA_043743775.1 Bacteroidales bacterium
ATGCTCACCCTTAAATCCAATGATATAGGAATAACAGTGATGACGTGCATCATGGTATTCCTTACGTAGTGAAGCAAGAATTTCCTTTACTTCCTCCTCACTTGTTACGGGATATGCTAACGCAAAGAACTTGCTACCCTTCTCCTTATAGAGTCCTTCGGATTTTCCGCTTATAGTCCGATATGTATCATCAACGATCTGCATTCCTATTGCTGACTAAACGTTAGTACTACAATTGCTAATAATGAAAGAGCAATCCCCGACCAGTTCAATTTTGATGGTCGTTCTCTGAAAAAGAGGTATCCAATTATTACCCCTAGAGTTACTATCCCTATATTGTTAATACCAAATACGATTGACCCTTGAGTTTGTTTGCCTGTAGAAATATTAATATGGTTTAATGCTCCAATAAAAAAATACATCGAACCAAAGTTTGCTATACCTAGAATTATACCAAAAATCCATGTTTTGATTCTCTTGAATTCTTTCGCAGCATTGGTGTTAAAGGGTAAAAGCAATAAACCCGTGAGCCCTGCAACGCAAAAAGTTACTCCTGAAAAGATAGGATTAAGCTCATCAGAGACATAACGGAACTGAGCATACTTAACCAATGAATCGAGAATCCCTATCCCTATAAATATTAGCAGGGGTAAAATTGTAGTGGATAATTCAATATTTCCCTTTTCAGGCTTATATGATGTAAGAAAAACCGCTATTAAAGCAAGTGCTATTCCACATAGTTTAATTGGGGTAAGGGTATCGTTGGCTTCAATGGCAACAGTAAACAGTATCGGAATTATTACTGACATCTTTGTTGCAACCGAAGTGGTTGAAACGCCAACCTTTAAAACGCTCTGACCAATCAACCTGAACATTGTAATAAATAAGACTCCAAGAAAGAGGGATAGAGGAAGCCAATTGGATTTAAAGATTTCGATTGCAAATGGGCTGCGATGGCTCAAAAAAAAACCTGCTGAGCAGGCTACGATATAGTTGACAATTATTGCGCTAAAGGTATTTACTTTATATCTGCCAATTAGCTTGAAGACGACGAAAATCGATGTTGATGAAAGAATGCTGAGAAGTAAAAAAACCATTTTTTAGTGTTTAGGCAAAGGTAGATCAATTTTCGTTTTCTACAAGTTCGTCGCCAAACATTTTCTGATCGATTTCAGGAAGTTTTCAACAATTGGCAAACATTAATACGTTAGTATTAAATGGAGAAATGATTGTGCTAAACTATGATTGTCCATACCAAAACATCGTCAATCTGTTCATAATCGCCCCTCCATTGATCAAAGAAGTTCATGATGCTTTGTTTTTGTTCGCTCATGGATAAATTCTCTGTGCTTTGGATTAAATTTTTAAATGCTGTCCCACCAATTTTCTTCTTTGTAAACACATTCAGCTGATCCATATAGCCATCGGTGTAAAAAATTAGCTTATCTCCTTTTTGAAGTTGAACTCTTTGGTTCGAAAACGATTCTGTTTGACTAACGTGACTTCCAATTGAATATCTGTCGGTCTTAAAGCTTTTCAAGGCATTGTCTCGAATAAGATAAAATGAACTATGCGCACCACTAAACTCCAATGAATTATCATCTTTGTTATAACAGCACACTATAATATCCATTCCATCCATAATATCATGCCTAGGTATATTATAATACAAATTATTTTCAACCTCATTACTGATAAATGAAATGATTTCTTCGGGATTAGAAAGACCTTTCGTTATTACTGAATCCTTAAGATAGTTATATGCTAAGATGCTCATGAAAGCGCCAGATACTCCATGTCCGGTACAATCGACTACTGAAAAATAGATCTTATTAGCCTGAGGCCACATCCAGTAAAAGTCACCACTCACAATATCTTTAGGTTCATAGATAATGAAATGATCAGAAAAATAATTATTGATCTGATCAACCTCTGGGAGTAATGCCTTTTGAATTCTTGAAGCATACTCAATGTTCTCGGTCAATCTTCGGTTTGTAGCTGATATAATGATATTCTTGGTTTTAATATGATCACGCTGTGCCAAAATTTCCTCATTCTGCTGGTTGAGAGTTGTGTTAAGCAATTCGAGCTGATCGCGCTGAGCCTCAATTTCCTCTTTTTGCTGGTTAATCTCGTTGTTTTTTAGCAGCAAATTTTGATTATCCCTTCGGATTGTAAACCATCCAATTCCGATTAAACAAACTAAAATCACGAGTAGTCCGGATATCAATACGAGAAATTTATTAATCGATTTTTGCTTCTCAATTTCCAACGTTCTTATGTGCCTATCCTTATTTAAAAGAACAATCTCTGTTTCCTTGAGTTCTGTCTCATACTTAATCTTTAGCTCATCAAGCTTATTTAGACTCTCTAGGCTCCTTAAAGAATCACTCAGGGTTGAATGAAGTTCATGGTAATACAAAGCACGACTACTATTTCCATTTTTCTTATATACTTTACATAAACTCTCATACGATTCGTTAATCAATTCTACAGAATGAATTCTTTGAGCCATGAATAAACCTTGATTAAAGTGATTCAAAGCTTGGGCTAAATTCCCCTGTTTCAAATTTGCATGACCTAAATTAAGAACAGTTGCAGCCTCTCCGTTTAAATTCTTATTTTTACTAAAAACCTCTTTCGCACTATTGAAGAACTTAATCGATGAGAGCGCATCATTCATTTGGAGATAAAGCTGTCCAATATTATTCAACGTTTTTCCTTGATCATCAACATTACCTAACTGCTTATCGATTTCTAGTGATTTCAGAAGCATTTCAATGGCTTCGCCAAATCGGTTCATGTTTTTAAGTACAATAGCAATATTATTATAGGCTCGACCTATCCCCCTTTTAATTGATTTTTTCTGATAAATCTCAAGCGATTTATTATACATTTCAAGAGCCTCAGGCAACTTATGTTGTGAATCGAAAAGAATACCAATATTATTATAGGTATTTGCAATACCTAGGCTATCGCCTAATTTTACCTTTAGGTCTAAACTTTTATAGAAAGCATCAGCTGCAGCTGAAAGATCTCCTTTCGACCAGAATATACCTCCAAGAGTATTATAGCAAGAAGCAAGTTTTTTCAGTTCAGTCCTCTTCTTATATGATCTAATTGCTTTAGCACAAAAGAAAATTGCACTATCCTGCTTCCCAATATTAAAATATGAACTGGCTAACGATTGATTTGAAGCTGTAATACAAACACTATCACCTAACTCAATAAAAAGTGATAGAGATTTCTGGAAGTAGGATGTTGAATTCTTATAATCCCCTTTATTGAAGCCTCTTATACCTAAATACCTATAAGATAAAGCAATACCTTTGCTATAGTTCAGATGCTCTGATTGTGTTTTAATAATAGCCGCTAATGAATCCGCTTTTGGGGTACCAATTAATGCGGGTTGTTGAAGTTCAGTGATAATATTTTTTAAAGATGATGTATCGGTTAAGTTTTTTGATAAACTGATCCCAAGGCTATCGATATTTTGAGCCTCCGATTCAAAGGGCTTAAGAGTATATGCTAGAATAAATAAAATTAACGCAAGTCCGATAAATGTATCACTGCATATATATTTTCTAAATGACAGCATAAAAGACGTTATTATTCAATTCTAAAATTAATAAAATACTCGAATAGGAAAACTTACCGATTTATTTAAATCTACAAAACAGGTCAAATTCTATTAATTTCCAGGAATAAAAAAAGTTGTTATACCCCTAATGTAGTAATATACACTTAGTAAATATAACAACTTCAAAAGCAGTAAACGTAAATTTATATTTTCAGCCTTCGCTCAATATCTTCAATTTGACTCTTAAAACGCTTATCGGTATCCTTAAG
>JAYTVX010000324.1:0-24681 GCA_043743775.1 Bacteroidales bacterium
TGACAGGTGAATTAACAGCTTTTGCTGTTTCAAGTACCGCATTCATTGTATTTGTTCCTGTAACATTAACAGCAGGAAGAGCAAAACCATTGGCTTTGGCGTAAGAAAACAACTCCGAAAGCTGATTACCCGTTAGAACCCCAGAAGAAATTTTTTTCATGATTTAAAATGATTTAAGGAAACATAACAGTAAACCGATAATATTTGAATTGAAATAAACATCAAATCTTTATCAAACTACTGCTATTAACTTTTAATGGTTTATCCCAAACTTTTACATCTAAGGAAGGTCCTTGCTCATTGGTTATAATTAACTCTTCATGAGCAACATCAACTTTAATGAGGTTTTCGCGAAACCATATTTTAAAGCTAAACGATTTCCATCCCTTGGGAATACTGGGGTTAAAGATAAGCATATCATTTTGAATTCGCATACCCCCAAAGCCCTCAACAATCGACATCCAGGTACCGGCCATACTAGTTATATGCAGACCCTCATGGACTTCCTTATTATAATCGTCGAGGTCGAGGCGAGCTGTTCGAAGATATAGATTGTAAGCCTGATCAATTTTACCAATTTTAGATGCCAAAATGGAGTGAACGCAGGGTGATAGAGACGACTCATGAACAGTTCTACTTTCGTAGAATTCATAGTTTCGTTTAATAGTATCGATATCATAACGATCCTCAAATAGGTATATCCCCTGAAGCACATCGGCTTGCTTAATGTAGCAAGAACGAAGAATGCGATCCCAGCTCCATTTCTGGTTTATTGGACGATGGCAAGGTTCAAGATCTTTTACTAGAATCTGTTCCTTGTCCATGTAACCTTCCTGCTGGAGAAAAACCTTTTGCTTCTCGTCATAGGGAAGATAAACCTTGGTTTGAATCTCTTGCCATGTAGCAAATTCAGCAGTTTCGTTAAATTTAATTAGTTCAACTATCTTACTATATTTATCAGGATCAGTTTGCTTAACAAGCCTTACCGCTTGCTCAGTGTACTCAAGGCACCAGCAGGCAATTGTGCTAGTATACCAGTTGTTATTTACATTATTCTCATACTCGTTTGGACCTGTAACACCCAACATAACATACTTGCCTTTAGATTCAGAGTAGTTAAATCGCTGTGCCCAAAATCTTGAAATGGCGATAAGAACCTCTAACCCGAAATTTGCCAGGTATCCGGAGTCACCAGTATATCGAATGTAGTTATAGATTGCAAAAGCAATGGCACCATTTCGATGAATCTCCTCGAAGGTTATCTCCCACTCATTGTGACACTCCTCCCCGTTCATGGTTACCATTGGATAAAGAGCAGCACCATTAGTAAATCCTAACTTCTGAGCATTAACTATGGCCTTTTCAAGGTGTTTATACCTATAGAGAAGAAGTTGACGAGCAACTTTTTGTCCATGAGTGCTCATATAAAATGGTAAACAGTAAGCCTCTGTATCCCAATAAGTCGATCCACCATACTTCTCACCAGTAAAGCCCTTTGGGCCGATATTTAAATTCTCATTTTTACCAGTATAGGTCTGGCTAAGCTGAAAAATATTAAACCGGATACCCTGTTGAGCAGCAACATCACCATCAATAGTAATATCGCTATGCATCCAAATATCAGCCCAGGCTTCGATATGTTCCTTCAACAAAGTTTCGTAACCTTTCGATAACGCAGCTATTAAAAAATTCCGGATCGATTTACCGATGGACTCCTTTTCGCAGTTAAGCGATGAAACCATTACTACATACTTAGTAATTGAGAGCTCCTTACCCACCTCAACATTTTGGATATAGCTACATGAAATAAACTTCTCAAATTGATTCTGATCCGATACCTCATTAATACTTTGTTTGTCGCAGATTACGCTGCAAACCATCCCATGACCAACTACAAAATCGAGTTTATTGGTTTTAGTAATTAGATAACCACCGTTATTTAAAAATCCTTTCTCTACTTCATCCCAGAATTTCTCGGCATAGTTTGAATCCTCATTAATCACATCCCCGTTGAGATAGGGCTGTAATGATATTTCAGCATTAGCATTCAAGGGGGTTATTGAGTAACGAATAATTCCCACTTCAGGGGAACTCATACTTAGAAATCGCTTTGCCTTTACCTTAACCTTAACTCCCGAGAGCATTTCGGCAACAAAATTACGTTCGAGAATTCCCTCCTTCATATTGAGAATTCTTGTAAAAGAATCGACCTTACATACAGCTAAATCAAGAGGTTCTCCATTTACAAGAACATTAATACCAATCCAATTGGTAGAATTAATAACCTTAGCAAAGTATTCGGGGTAGCCGTTCTTCCACCACCCAACTCGAGTTTTATCGGGATAGTAAACCCCTGCCACATAACTCCCCTGCAAGGATTTTCCGCTATACTGTTCTTCAAAATTTGCCCTTTGGCCCATTGAGCCATTTCCGAGACTAAAGATACTTTCTGAAGCACGTGCATTCATTGGGTTAAAACCCTCCTCGACAATTGACCACTCGTCGTGCTTTAAGTACTGGTTCATAGTAGAATAATTACTATTAATTATTTTATTAAACTAAAAAACTTACTCATCGTCATGCCCATAAAGTTGGGTACAACGATATTCGCTTTATAAAGGATTTTAGGATCACCAACGCCAACACTTCTAAATCCTCCTCGAATTGCTGCTTCAATCCCAGCCTCTGCATCCTCAAAAACTATGCTTTTACTAGGATCAACGTTTAAATCCTTTGCTGCAAGTAGAAAAATTTCAGGATCAGGCTTTGCATTTGTAACTCGAGTACCATCAGCGATGGTTTCGAAAAGATGGATAATTCCTAATTGATTAAGGATTAGCCTTGCATTTTTACTTGCTGATCCTAATCCTACTTTAATCCCATTAGCCTTCAATTCTTCGATAAACTCTCTCACCCCTGGAAGAATTTCTTCGGGCTTCATTTTAGTAATATAGTCGAGGTACCACTGATTCTTACGTTCAGCAATTTCTTCTTTTTTTGAGGAGTTAAGCGTTATACCTCCAATCTCCAATAGAATATTCAACGAATCTAAACGACTAATACCTTTAAGCCGTTCGTTATCTTTCTCGTGAAATTCAAAACCAAGCTCGCCCGCCAACCTTTTCCATGCTAAGTAGTGATACTTTGCAGTATCAACAACAACACCATCTAGATCGAATATGCAAGCTTTTATTTCTAACATCTTTTGTAATTCTGCTGATTTAATCTTTAGGTTAAGGAACAGTTGGAGTTACTAAATAAGTCCCTCCAACTTTCCTATCTCCTAACAACACCTCTATAACTTAACCTAAAACGGAAACACTAAAATCTATTTTCTATCCTTAACAAATAGGACTAGAATTGCTGCTATAAATAACGAAATACCTCCTAGAACAAGTGCATAAATGGCTTCGTCGTGAAATACTCTACCAACTAAATATCCCAAAATACTACCTGCAAGAATCTGTGGAATTACAATGAAGAAGTTGAATATCCCCATATAAATTCCCATTTTCTTGGATGGAATGGAACCTGTAAGAATTGCGTAGGGCATGGCAAGAATACTAGCCCATGTTAGCCCAATACCCAAAAAGGATATAAGTAACAGATTAGGATTAGTAATAAAGTATATGGAGATAAAACTAATACTTCCAACAAACAAGGAAATCATGTGGGTAATCTTTCGACTCGTATACCTAGCAAAAATTATCAATAGAAATGCGAAGATTGCAGCGAATAGATTATAGATACCAAAACAAAAACCCACCCAGTTGGCTCCTTCATTATAAAGCGCAGAAGTTGGATCTGTTGTTCCATAAATATGACTTGTAACAGCCCTATTTGTGTAAATCCACATTGCAAATAGAGCAAACCACGAAAAGAATTGAACAAAAGCAAGTTGCCGCATAGTAGAGGGCATTGTATTAAGGTCCGAAATCACTTCAACTAAACCTTTTGCTTTACTCGTATAACCCTGAAAATACCCAGCAATAATTTCAAGAAGTCCAAATGCAATCAATCCAAAGGAACCAACGTATACCTCTTTCTCAACATGAATGAAATAAAGAAGAATGCTTAAAATTATGCCCGTTATTAGCCCAATAACCCCAACCTGAAATTTCAGATGAGGAGTATTGATCTTTTCGTATACAATGGAATTACCATCAATGTCTAATTCGCCCTTTTCTGTTTTGTCAAATTCATCAAGCTGCTCAGGTGGGTATTCTTTGGTAGATAATACCGTAATCAATATTGCAATAATAAAAACTGCGGCTCCCATAAAGAATGATAATTTTACGGACATTGGAATTTCGCCAGCAGGAGCAGTATTGGCAACATTAAACCAGTTTGTTAATATATAAGGTAATGATGAAGCAACGAATGCTCCTGTTCCAATAAAGAAACTCTGCATGGCAAAACCAGTAGTTCTCTGCTCTGATGGTAGCATATCACCAACAAATGCTCTAAAAGGTTCCATGGATACGTTAATGGATGCATCCATAATCCAAAGCAAACCAGCAGCTACCCAAAGAACAGGTGAATTGGGCATGAAAAGTAACGCAAGTGATGCCAGAACTGCACCTGCCAAAAAGTATGGTCTTCTTCGACCTAAACGCCCCCAAGTTTTATCGCTAGCATGTCCAATTATGGGCTGTATTATCAAACCCGTTAAAGGTGCCGCAAGCCAAAGGATTGGAATAGTATCAATTTTAGCACCAAGGGTTTCAAAAATCCTACTGACGTTGGCATTTTGCAGAGCAAAACCGAACTGGATTCCTAAAAATCCAAAGCTCATATTCCAAATTTGCCAAAAACTGAGTTTAGGTCTTTTGCCCATAATATAATTTAAGGTATAGAGTTTTATTTTAAATAGTAAATTCAAAAGTAAGTAAAAAAGAGATTCAATCAATCGCTTAATTCTCTAGAACGGTCTAAATACAAGGGGTTTAAAACTTGGAACGGGCATTTCAATCGATTACGGAACAAGTAAAAATATTTTTAATTATTTTTTAAATATCTCATTTAAAGAAAATAATGATAATCATTTCTCTAAAAAGCAAAAAGCCCAATCCGATGATTGGGCTCTGACTTATACGAAAGAAATTAGCGAATTTTTGATGAATCTCTAACCACTAGGCTTGTTTTCAGAATTTCGGTTTGGGGTGGTTCAGGTTTTGTCTGCTTTATCCTTCGAATTAGCATCTCCATCGCTTTTCGGCCCATTTCATAACCTGGTTGCTTAACAGTGGTTAAAGCAGGATCGAGCATCTCAGCGGTTAAATCATCGCCAAAACCAACAACAGAAACATCCTGAGGTATTCTTAGGCCATTTTTTTGAAGCACCTTCATTGCACCTGCAGCTGTAAAGTCATTGGAAGTAAAAATTGAGTCGAATTTAACTTTATTGTCAATTAACTTTTGCGTTTCAATAATGGCAGAATGGAAATTATCGCAGGGAATCAATAGCGATCGGTCAATAACCACACCATTATCGCTCATCGCTTTAAGGTAGCCATTCAATCTATTTTGCCCAATAAGCCTATTTTGTGGCCCTTCAAAATGGACAATCTTACGACGACCTTGAATGATTAAGTGTTCAGTGGCCTGATAAGCTCCTACAAAGTCATCAATGATAACCCGATCAGATAAAATCTCCTCAACGATTCTATCGAAGAAAACAATTGGAATTCCCTCCTCCTCCAATCTCTGAAGGTGAGCATAGTCTTTGGTTTCTTTAGTAATTGAAACCAATAGGCCATCGATAATACTATTAAAAAATGTATCGCAGGCAGCGACCTCTTTATTATAGTCCTCGCTCGATTGGCTAATCATAACGCTATAGCCATGTTCATTGGCAACTTCTTCGATTCCAGAAATAACCGATGAGAAGAAATAGTGCACAATCTCGGGAATAATAACTCCAATGACGTTGCTTTTTTGACTGCGAAGACTAAGGGCAATAATATTGGGACGATAGTTAAGCTTAGTGGCTAATTCGTTAACTAGTCTTTTAGTTTCATGGCTAATATCAGGGTGGTCCTTTAAAGCTCTTGATACAGTTGATGGGCTGATACCCAATTCTCGGGCGATATCTTTAATGGTAACCTGGCTCGATTTCATAGTAATCAATTTAAACAAAGTTAGTGATAATTTGTTACTTCTTATAGCCTTTCGTAACAGTATCGCATCGTAATTTTTTAAAGATTTAATCTTTTTAAATCCAACAAATCAGATTGCAAACGATTGCGGTAACGTTTGCATATAATATTGATTAATAATTGCTTACGCTTTTATTTTATCATAAATTTATCTGTAGATTGCAAAATCTTAAAACCAAACCTAAACTTAATAAAATTGATATGAAGAAAGAATTCTTTATCAGGAAAATAATTATCCTGCTAATTATTTCTACTTATTGTAATATCACATTTGGACAAGGGTTGAACGTTTCAGGTACTATTACCGATAAAGCGAATAACGTTCCAATACCTGGTGTTACAATATTAATAAAAGGTACTACTAAAGGTACAACAACTGACATTAACGGTAAATATTCTATTAATGCAGAAAGCAGCGAAATACTAGTTTTCAGCTTTATTGGTTATTTAACCCAAGAAGAAACGTTAAACGGTAGAGCAATTATTGATATTGCACTCGGCGAAGAGACCAAGCAAATCGATGAGCTTATTGTAATTGGTTATGGTACCCAAAAGAAGAGCGATAAAACGGGGGCGGTAGCTCAAATTTCATCCGAAGAATTGAACAAAGGAGCCTTACAAGATCCTATTCAAAGTCTTGCAGGAAAAACTGCTGGGGTTCTTATTACAAAACGAGGTGGCGACCCCAATGGAGGTTTCTCCGTTAAAATTAGAAGTCAAGCCAGTTTATTTGCGAGTACTGAACCATTGTATGTTATTGATGGAGTACCGGGAGTAGATCCAACTACAATTTCATCGGACGATATTGAATCATTTAACGTTTTAAAGGATGCCTCATCTTCAGCAATTTATGGGGCTACGGGCGCAAACGGAGTTATAATCATTACAACAAAAAAAGGGAAAAAAGGGAAAATTGGAGAAAGTGTTGAATTCTCATCAACTATGTCCATTGATAATGTTGCCAAAAAACTAGATATGGTTAACGCTAGCGAGCTAAGGCAATATGTAATTGATAATAATTTATCTTCAAATTTTGTTGATGGAGGTGCAAGTACAGATTGGCAAAATCAAATCTATAGAACGGGTAAAACTCAAACTAATAATGTTTCTTTATCTGGAGGTAATGAGATTAATAATTTTAGAGTATCACTCTCAAATATAAAATTTGACGGAGTGATTAAAGGTTCTAGTAAGGAACGAAGTATTGGTAGAATAAACTTCTCACAAAAGATGTTTGATAACAAACTTACCGTTTCGGCTACAGCATCGGGAACCATTGAGAAAAACAAATACATAAAATATGACGGCAATGGGAGACAAGATGTAATATGGCAAGCATTACAGCGTAATCCAACCGATCCCGTTTATGATTCCGAAGGAAAATACTATGAGGTTATTCGAGATTTTGGTTATTGTAATCCACTTGCAGTTATTTCTGATATTCAAAACCAAAGAAATGCAAAACGAATGCTCGGTAGCCTTTCAACAGATATGGAGATTATTAAAGGATTAAAGCATTGGTTAAGCTTAAGCTATACGAGAGATGATGATGAAACTTTTTACTTTGAACCACTAGATGGTTGGTCAGCACCTGAGGGTTATGGAAAAAGACAATCTCACAATACTGAAACAAAATATTTAGAATCTACATTAACCTACAATAAGGATATATTCCAAAACCAAAACCTTAATATTATTGGTGGTTATTCATATCAATTTGACACATATACTGGCATCAGTGCTCAGGGAAAAGGACCGACATCTAACATCATCAAAGCATATAATCTTGCTTCTTTAAACCTTGTTAAGCAAGGTGATATCAGTTCAAATTATAGTACTGTAAATAGGATATCTTACTTTGGTCGAATAATCTACAATATTGATTCAAAGTATATCATCACTGCAACCCTACGTAGGGATGGTTCCTCAAAGTTTGGAGCGAATAATCGTTGGGGTAATTTCCCATCAACGTCTATTGCATGGAACATCAAAAAAGAAAATTTCATGAATAGTTTTGTTTTTCTTGATCAACTTAAACTTAGAGTAGGATATGGTATAGCAGGAAATGATAAATTCGATTCTCATGCTTACATTCCCGTAATTGGACCAAATGGTACAACGTTTGACTATGAATCTGGAACCTATATTCCAAAATATACAGCTACTTATAATGCAAATCCTAATTTAAAATGGGAAGAAAATAGAGAGTTAAACTTTGGATTAGACTTTGGGCTATTAACCAATAAATTAAGCGGTAGTTTTGAATATTACAGAAGGAAAACGAATAATTTATTAGTCCCAATAAATGTTGAAGGTAATCCAGCATATTCTTACCCTAAGATTTGGATTAATGGTGGTGATTTCTCAAGCAGTGGTTTCGAAGCAAACCTTCAATACTTTGCTCTATCCACAAAAAATATTGAATGGAAAACACAGCTATCTTTCTCAACCTTCAAGCAAAAAATTGAACGGTTAGATTCAAAATGGTCCGCTGATAATAATAAACAAGGTTGGTTAAATGGTAGAGGTTTAGTTGGAGATCAGAACTGGACTCAATATATTCAAGAGGGATGGCAATTAGGAACTTTTTATATGCCTGAATATGCAGGATTATCAGCCGATGGTAAATTTTTATTCTTCACCGCTGCAGGAGGAGTAACAAGGGATATAACTAAAGCCGAGCGTCGGGTTGTTGGTCATGCACTACCAAAATTTGAAATCGGTTGGTCAAACAGCTTCAACTTTTATAAATACTTCGATCTTAATTTCTCTTTCCGAGCTGTTTATGGGGGAAAAGTGTTGAACGTTTCACGCTTAATCTTATCTAATCCCACTCAACTTCCAACACTGAATGCTCTTACTGAAGCTTTAGATAATGCTAAAAAAGGGGTCACAAGCGCACCTATTGTCAATAGTGATTTTCTTGAGGATGGTTCTTTCATCAGATTAGAAAACCTTAGCCTAGGATACACTTTTAATAAATTCAAAAACAGTAATTACAAGGTACGTTTTAATATTACAGGAAATAATCTGTTCATCCTTACTAAATATAAAGGGACTGACCCCGAAATGACCTATTCTGGATTAACATTTGGAATCGATAATTTTAACGTCTACCCAAAAACTAGATCGATCATGTTTGGTATAACATTAACGCTGTAAAAAATCTAACAATGAAAAGATTAATCTACATAATAATATTGGGGACACTAATTAGCAATTCATGTACAAAAATAGAAGACAGTCTTTACGATTCTATGAATGAGAATAGCTACCCCGAAAACGAACTTCAACTGGCCATTATACCCTCTCCTGCATATGATCCAATGCGTGAATTCGTTGATGGTGCAGGTTGGTGGTTTGCACAAGAGTTGACCTCCGATGAAGTGGTTTGCCCAACTAGGTTTACTGATTGGGCCGATGGTGGTAAATGGACCGTTTTACATACCCACGAATGGACTAACACAACTGAAGCTGTAAGTAGTATGTGGAGTCGATTTACAAACGGAACCAGAAATGCAAATAAAGCTATTGAAACACTTCAAAAGTACACCTCCGAAAGCGCTAGAATAGGAATTGCGAAATTAAAAATATTAAGGGGTTACTATTACTATCTTTTAATTGATAATTACGGAGATGTACCTTATGTTACCATTTTTAAAGATGCACCTGAAAAACCTGAAAAGGTAAGCCGTGCAATAATCTTTGATAGTATTACCCAAGAAATTGCTCAGGAATTACAGCTAATTCCATCCGAACAGCGGAGTAAATATTCTGTAACAAGAGGAATGGCCTACTCTTTACTCGCTAAATTATATCTAAATGCTGAAGTATACACTGGAACTCCTCAATGGGAAAAAGCAGGATTATATTGCGACAGTGTAATGACTATGGGATATTCACTTGAAGGAAATCCCTTAGGTCCATTCATTACCCTTAACGAAAATTCTTCAGAGAATATTTGGACAATTCCTTTTGACGAAGATCTGTTTAAAGGTTTTAATCTTCATATGAGAACGTTGCATTATAATAGCAACTTAACTTATAATATGACTGTTGGACCATGGAATGGATTTGCTGTAACAGAGAGTCATTATAATACTTATGCCTCAAATGATAAGCGTAAAGCATATTTTCTTGTTGGTCAACAGTACGATTACTCCGGCATTCCTTTAAAAGATGTGGCTGGTGGAAATATTTCGGTAGTATTTAACCCTTATATTCCAGCATTAGTGATGGATGCTACCAATTCTCCTGCTGAGATAAGGTTATCTGGAGCTAGAGTTGTAAAGTTTGAGGTTAAAATTGGTGCAAAAGCAGATTTAAGCAATGATTATCCTATTTTCCGTTATGCTGACATTCTGCTAATGAAAGCTGAAACCGCTATACGCATGGGTGGACCTGGTGATGGTGATACTTGGATAAATATGGTACGCGGAAGGGCTGGTTTAACTGATTTAGCAGGGATTACCTTACCCCAATTACTCGAAGAACGTGGACGTGAGATGTTCTGGGAAGCACACCGACGTCAGGATCTTATCCGCTTTGGTAAGTTTAATGATGCTTGGTGGGAAAAGCCAGTTTCGGATCCTAGTAGAAAGATATTCCCAATACCACAATGGGCAATTGATACAAATCCAAATCTTGCAAAATAAATACAATTTACTAACCCTTAATAAATAATGAAAATGAAAAAATTTAAATTAAATTTAGTATGGGTGTTAATAGCAGCCATATTTGCAACTGGTTCGTGTAAGAAAGACAACAGTTCAACACCTCTTATTGAAGATGGTGCTTATATTGTTGGTACATCCACTGTTTCAAGCGATCTTGACTTAAAAGGAATGATGGCTTCTGGGCTTATTGAAGGCGCAGGTTATGCAGCAACACCAAGAGACGGTATGTACGAGAAGTTCACCTACATCAATTCTACTGGCGATGGTTTCCATTTCGTTGTTAAAAACGGTGCTGAAGAATTGAACTACGGTTTTGCTGCAGCCACTAAAGGAACTTTAGTATTAGCTGGTGCTAATGATCAAATAACTGCAACCGTAGATACTGGAGCAGTTGTTCTTAATGGTGCAAATATCACTGTTACAACTTCTGGTTTTTACCATATAGTTCTTGATAAAACCACTATGGCTTATTACGTTATTCCTGTTAATAACTGGAATATTAAACTTACAGATGATATTGAAATGATCCCAGGTACTATTTCTCAGACGAGTGCAACATGGTCAAAAACTAACGTTGAATTAAGAAAGGGTACCTATAAATTACGTTACGATAAAGGATGGAAAATAAATGCTCATGGATCTGGCGCCAGTGGATTTAAAATTTTTACAAATTTTGGCGGTACAAAAGATGCTTTAGCATTAGGTGGTGGGAATATTCCTCTTGCACTAGCAGATGAAGGAAAATATACTGTTACCTTAAAATGGAATCCTTTAGCAGGTTTTACTATGACTCTTACTGATAAAGTTGCTGTTGTTCCTGTTGATCCTGCAACTTTTGTTTGGAGTTTAATTGGTAATGCTTTCTATAAAGCCGACGGTACTACACAAGCTGATTGGAATTATGATGTTGACCTTCCATATTTAAGCAAAACTGGTAACGTTTACACTTATAAAGTTAACAGTGTTCAACTTTTAGCTGGTGGCAGCTTTAAAGTAAGGAAAGATCATGCTTGGGCTGGTGGCGATTTCGGTTTCGCTGGCACAACATTAGCGGGTGATGCTGCTAACTTTACTAATGATGGTGGTAACCTTAAAGTAACTGCAACCAAAACTTATTCTGTAACCTACGAATTAGATTGGGCTCTTGATACTCGTAAATTAACATTTACTGTATTAACAAAATAAGCTCAATATTATTCTTTAATTAAAGAAGGCATACACTTGTATGCCTTCTTTTTAGATTATAAATACTAAGTTAAAAAACAACCTTTTTCTTGATACCTAATTTTGATGAAAAAATCATACTCAAGTTTTATCCTATTTTTAGTAACAATAGTTCCTGTTTTTTCTCAAATTACGGTTAGTCCAACATTACCAACTGATGTTGACCAAGTTGTTGTTACCTTTAATACTGCGGGTACAGCATTTAACAATTATACGGGTGATGTGTATGCCCATACCGGAGTTAAAGTTGAGGGGAATACTTCATGGCAGTACGTAAAAGGAGTTTGGGGAAATAATTCGAATCAACCTAAACTTACTAGGACAGGCACTAACACCTATACTCTTACCATAACTCCGAGCATAAGATTATACTATGGAGTACCTGTTGCTCAAAAAATCACCCAGCTCTGCTTTGTTTTTCGAAGTAGTGATGCATCCAAGCAAACAGCTGATATTTTTTATAGCGTTTATGAACAAGGTCTTTCGTTAAACTTTATCAATCCCAAAAAGGATAACCCAATTTATGAGCTGAATTCCACCATCTCGGTTCAGGTAAGCGCAAATAATTCAACCTCGTTAAAGTTATATGTTGATAACGTTGAGGTTTCGAGTACAACAACATCTTCAATTACATACGCCTACACCGCAAACACGTATGGCAAGTTTTGGTTTAAGGCAATTGCTACAAACGGAACAGAAACTAAAAAGGACTCATTGTATATACTAGTCAGACCCGTGGTTATAGCCGAGGCGCTGCCTGCAGGAGTAATCCCCGGTGTGAATATTATTGATAATAATACCGTCACTCTTGTTCTGAACGATCCACCTGCAAAAAAGCAATACTGCTATTTGATCGGCAGCTTTAGCGATTGGTTGGTTGATGACCAATATTACATGAAGCGTACACCCGATGGGAAATACTACTGGATTACGTTAACAAGTTTAGATCCCAACAAAGAGTACTTATACCAATACTTTATTGATGGTCAGATAAAACTTGCCGATCCATATACAACAAAGACAAGCGATCCAAACGATCAGTACATTAGCCAAACAAATTACCCGAACTTAATTAGCTACCCAAGCGGAAAAACAACAGGTATTGCATCAACATTCAAAATAAATGAAGAAACCTATACATGGAATACAGTCAGCTTCACTCCTCCTCAAAAAAAGGACTTAGTGATCTACGAACTTCATATCAGAGATTTTGTAAGTGGCGATTATATCAAAAACGTTCAGGACTCATTGGGTTATCTTCAGAAACTCGGGGTTAATGCCATTGAGCTAATGCCCATTAGCGAGTTTGAAGGGAATGATAGCTGGGGGTATAACCCATCATTCTATTTTGCACCCGACAAAGCATACGGTACTAAAAACGATTACAAGGCCTTTATCGATGATTGCCATAGCCGAGGTATTGCTGTAATTCAGGATATAGTTTTCAACCATTCCTACGGCCAATCGCCGCTAGTTCAGATGTATTTTAATTCTGGGACAAATAAACCCTCGGCAGATAATCCTTGGTATAATGTAACAAGTCCGAATACTACTTATTCATGGGGATATGATTTCAACCACGAAAGCATTTACACCAAAGCATTTATCGATAGTACTTTAAAATACTGGATGACTGAGTATAGAATAGATGGGTTTCGGTTTGATTTCACCAAAGGCTTTACCAATACACCCGGCGATGGAAGCGGTTATGATGCCTCCCGAATCGCTATTCTGAAACGAATAGCAGATAAAATATGGTTTACTAATGCTAATGCTTACGTTATTCTTGAGCATTTCTGCGATAATTTAGAGGAAAGAGATCTTTCAAATTATGGAATGATGATTTGGGGAAATATCAACTATAATTATAATCAGGCTACTATGGGTTTTATTTCAACAGCTGATTTTTCATCTATTTCATACAAGAACAGAAGTTGGACAACTCCCGGCTTAGTTGGTTATATGGAGAGCCATGATGAGGAGCGTTTGATGTACAAAAATAAAACGTATGGGAACTCTACCAACACTTCATATAACATTAAAGATATTCCCATTGGTTTAGCTCGTAATGAACTGGCTGCTCTTTTCTTCTTTACAGTTCCTGGGCCAAAGATGATATGGCAATTCGGGGAACTGGGATACGATATCTCTATCGATCAAAATGGTCGTGTTGGACGCAAACCAATTCATTGGGACTACTTTCAGGATGACAATCGACGCCATCTTTTAAGCGTATATACTCAGCTCATTAAGCTTAAAAAAGAATCCCCAGCATTTGAAACCACTGATTTTACCACCTCTTTCTACGGTTCAAAAAAATGGATAAAATTGATAAGTAATGATATGAATGTAGTTGCCATGGGAAATTTTGATATTCAAACCCTAACATTTACCTTAGATTTTCCAAACACGGGTCGTTGGTATGAATACTTTTCACAAGACTCCATCGATTTAGCAACAACAACATTTACATCAAGCTTTGCTCCTGGAGAGTATCGTCTATACTTATCGAAAAAGATTATAAAAGAGGATATTTTTTTGGGGATTGATGATAAGCCATCCGTAAATTCTAACTCCGAATTCGTGGTATGGCCTAATCCAAGCAATGGTTTATTTAACATAAATCTAAATCTGAATAATCATCAAAAGGTAACTATTTCAATTTATTCAATTATTGGTCAAAGGGTATTCAACTCAGACTACAATAACCTATCAGCAGGGAGAAACACTTTTGATATTCAACTGCCATCAAACATCGCTTCAGGTATCTATATTTGCCGGATAATGTCAGGTAGCACAATTCAATCGAAAAAAATAGTCGTTAGATAATTTAATCTTAATAATAAACCCGTCAGCTTTCATTTTAACCTGACGGGTTTTTACTTTATATTTACTCCTCAAAATCATAATAATTGCAAATCCGGATATTCCTATCTTCATTACTAATCTCATTCACTTTTCTGACGTACTCTCAGGATAAAGTTCATATTGATACCTCATCAACAACAACCCGTATAGGGCTTCGAATCATCACTGGAACACTTCTGCCACACGAAAAGCCTTTAAGGTCATTAAAAAAGGGTGTAATCAAAGCATTTGAGCTAAGTTATACCTTGAATAGAACTGAAAATAAGAAATGGTATAGCTATTACAACTACCCAGAAGTTGGTATCGCTTATATGTTTATGGATTTGGGGTATAAAGATGTTCTGGGTTCCTCGCATAGTATTTACCCGTACATTGTTTTTCCATTTACAAAACACGATACACCTATTAGCTTAAGCTTAAGAGTGGCATTAGGACTATCGTACATCACTAAATCGTACGATAGCATTTCAAATCCGAAAAACATTGCAGTATCATCTCCAATTAGCATGTACGCTTCATTGGGGCTGAATCTAAACTATCGATTATCGAGAAAAGTATCGACAAATGTTGGCGTAAACGCTTCTCATTTCTCGAACGGAGCAATTAAAGTTCCCAACTATGGGCTTAATATACTAACAGGTAGCTTTGGATTAAGCTACATTTTTAATCAGAATTCAAGTGTTTCTAAATCAATCTCAAATCTAGAAATTGATAAATCACGATGGCTAGCCATCCTTTGCAGTGGAATTAAAGAAACAAAAAATCCGGATGGATCAAAGTATGGCATTGGTTTACTATCGATAGAGTATAGCAAACCTTTTAAAACGTTGCTAAGGTACGGTGCAACGTTCGATTTTATGTATGATGGCTCCACACTCGTTCACTTCAAAGAGGATTCTATTCCATATCATTCCAAACTCAAAACTTCTAAAATAGGCTTCACATTAATGGGCGAAATGACTTTATATCGATTATCAGCATTTGGAAATCTGGGAGTATATCTATATAACCACGATAAGCAGATAAATTCAATATATCAAAGGATTGGCATAAGGTATCGATTAACTAAATCATTCTACACTCAAATAGCCCTAAAAACCAATTTAAATGTTGCTGATTATATTGAATTCGGCATTCTGATTTCACTAAAAAAACCCGACTAGAGTAATCGGGCTGTAAATGTAAAATAGATTAGCATCAACAAATTCATCGATAGATTAAAATCCCTCTGCTCCAACAAGAACAGCTTTTACTGAACCTACCAGTATTTTTGCTTCAATCAGCACCGGAATATGATATTGGTCATCGGTAACCCATACAAATAAATCTTCACCTCCCTTAAATATAGTACCCTTAACAAGCATTGCTGAAAATTTAAATGTATTATAGGTTTTACCTCCATGAAGAGTAATAGTCTCCCGCCCAAGGAATTTTATATAAAGATCGAATATCTCGTTATCGATAACCATTGATAGGGGAATCTTTTGATCGACAGTCAACTTTTCAAAATTGATTCTACGACAGTAATAGATAGCACTTAAAACATCGTAGGTGTTCGGCTTTAAGGTTAAAGCTTCTTGCTTTAAAGCTCTTTCTGAAGTAAAGCTCGATATGTTTAACTTAGCTGCTCTATAGTCAAAATGATAGTTATTATAAGCAATATAACCACCCTCGTAGGTATCCCTCAGAAACCAGTAGGGCTTTAATGAATCTTTACTCACAATTGATTCAAACCTATCGCGAACTTTATAGAACCAATCATACTTTCGTAGACTCCAACCCAATGATTTTAAATGTAAACTTGGTGTTCCATTATAAATTGTATCCTGTATACTAAAAACTACATCTCCCGCATTTATCCATATAAACCCCCAATTATAAACAGCACGGTATGATACCTTTTCGCCACTCTTAAAGGTATTACTAGTTGTTAGGTAGTCAACTTTTTGCGAAAAAAGTAATTCAGGTAATAGCAATAGACCAATACATACTATAATTGCTTTTAATCTCATACTTACCATTATTGATCTCATTCGACAAATTTAAGAAATCAATTTACTTTGCGTATTATGCTAATCTACTATTAAAAACTCTCTTGTAGAAAAAATAAATATCTATCTATTTTGGGCAATAAAAAAACCGAGTAATTCTCGGTTTAACTTTTAGTATAATAAACTTTCAGCTATTGGCCTTCTTTGAGTTCTTTAGGAAGAAATTGTAGAAATGTATCTCCACGCAAACCAATCCTTAGAGTTTCTAAGGAGATTATCTCATTCGGAGCAATATTTCCTAAATTCACATTCGCTCCTAATAAGCCAATAAACCAAGCTTGCTGGCTTTTAAGAGGTGCTTCCCAAAGCACATTTTCAATTTTGATGTGATGAATGATATCATCAATTAGCTTCGTATTCGCTGAGCTGTTAGAGTTGTATATTCCAGTATTTCCGCTCTCTCTGGCCTCGGCAATTACTTTCCACGAACCCGCTTCTAACTCTTTCTTCATGCTTGCAACCCAAACTTCATCAGGAATATGTACACTGGCGTTCTTTGAGCCAACCTCTGAGATTACCGTTACCCTTTTAGCCAACTTTGAAATATATTCGCACTTTACATCATTATCCATCACCATTGAACCGTCGGATACCTCAACTAAATCGAGTTTATACTTATCAACAAACTTACAGTACTCATCGAACATCCCACGAATAATAAAAATCTCGAAGAGAGTACCACCGAAGTAAGGTCTTATACCAGCCTGTTGGTAAAGTTTAATCTTTTCCTCAAGTTTATTTGTGATCAAGGCAGTACCAAATCCAAATTTCACAAAATCAATAAACTCGCTACCCGACTCTACCATCGATTCAGCTTCATTTAGGCTTAAACCTTTATCCATAACCATAGTTAATCCTAAGTTACGAGGTTTCTGAGGTCTTTCGGGTATATAAGGTAGATTAAAGTTCATACAATTTTAGATTATAGGTTAGTAGGCCAAAAGTATTCTCTTTTTTTGGTTTTCAAAAATTCAGGGGGATAGAATTATAAACTAAAGAAGTTGTTTGTTTGAATTAGGAGTCAGAAGTCTGAAGACTGCAACACTGAACCCTGAACACAATAAAAATAGCTATGAAATTTTGGAGTGTAAAAATTAAGTTTACAGCTGCTTGGTTTGATCAACAAAATCGTCATCGTTGATTACCGATACGATGCTGAAAAAATCATCAATTGATGTAGGATCAATTCGTTTTGCAACTTTTAATTCGTCAAGCGCTTCTTTTCTTCTATGCGATAGGTAAAGCGCTGCTGCATTAAGCACTTTCATCGAGGCATTCCCTTCGAACTTTGGGCCAAGCTCATCGAACATATTTTCAACATCTCTGAATTTCTCCTGATAAAGGTAAATCTCAGCTAAAGCCAAGTAAGCATCAGGTTCATCGGGATTAAGAATAGTAGCCTCTCGATATGCTTTTAATGCCTCCTCGATATTATTCAACTCGTAGTAAACCTTCCCAAGCCCTAACCAGAAATCGTACATTTCAGATTCAAGAGCAATAGCTTTCTTTATGAAATCGAGAGCAAGATTAGGTTGTTTTCTCTCGTTCATTATTATACCAATTCCATAGTATGCCTCGGCAAAAGCAGGATCAATGGATATGGTTTTATTATACATCTCAAGTGCTTGCTCGAACTTTTCAATTTTTTCATAGCATTCACCCAAAGAACAATAAATTCTTGGATTTTCAGGCTCAAGGCCTATCAACTCCTGAAAAACCAACGCAGCCTCTGTATACTTATCAATCGAGGCTAGCGTATTCGCTTTATTGTGATACGCTGATGTATATTCGGGATCGATTGCAATGCAATAGTCATAAGCGTCAATCGCTTCTTCAAATTTACCCTGCTTTGTAAGCACAATGCCCAGATTGTACCATACATTCTGAGTAAAAGGGTATAAATCGAGCAGCTTATTATAGTAGTAATAGCTTTTTTCAATATCATTTATCTTTTCGTAGCTATAGCCTAAATCGAAAAGTGTAGCAAAATGTTTTGGATCTAACCTTAGCGCTTCAAGCAGGTAGCGAATAGCAGTATTAAGCTCCTCCTCAACAAAATAGATACTTGAAATTCGGTAAAGAAGTTCTGATTTTTCTTCGGTACATGCATCTATTGCCTTTTTAAAGCACTCATCGGCATTTACAAACTCTCCCTTGTTAAAAAAGATTTGACCCTTTAGATAAAGAACTTCGGATTTTTCGGCATGCACCTGTTCTAGGTAATCAAGAATTTTCAAGGCCTCATCATGCTTCTTCTCGGTAGTAAATAGTTCTGCTTTTAATAGTTGAATCTCCGATGAGTAGGGATGCATTCCAATAGCAGCATTAATCGAGTCACCCGCATTTATCAGTTCTTCGTTATCGAGATAATAATTAATAATAACCTCAAATTCTAATACATCAAAAAAGAAACCTTTCTTCTGACGTATAAAATCCTCATACTTTTGAACTAGTTCAAAAGCCTCAATCTCATTATAGCCAAAGTCTCTATCGTCCTTCATCTTAAATCTTCTTCTCGTGCAAACTTAGCAATAATTTAAGGATGTTGATTGTTAAATGTTTTTAAACTATTAACAATAATCCAATAATATCAACAGGAAATAAGTGCCTAGAGTACTTGGAGCGCCTAGAGTGACTTTGCATATTAATAAACTTTAAGTACTCCAAACTCTAAGTAATTTAAGTACTTCCTATTCTCTATTCCGCAGATATTTCATAAACTGCACCCGTCCAAATACTTTTGGATCGAAAGTTTTCGATTGGCTCATCTTACCTCTGAACTCATCAATTGTTTTATAATCTTTTTCTTGCATCCATTTCTCCAGTTCGCTTAGTATAAGCCCTATTTGATCGTTACCATTCTTATAAAGAGTCGAGCATAGTTGAACAGTTTTGGCACCAGCGAGTAGCTGCTTTATTACCCCTGTGCCATCGTGAATTCCAGTTGAAGCAGAAAGATCGCAGCTAACCCTGTTTGCCATAATTGCTATCCATCGTAGCGTCATTGAACTCTCGGCAGGTGTACTCAGCACATGCGATGAAGTAAAATGCAATGTATGAATATCGAAATCAGGGTTATAGAATCGATTAAAGAGAACAATTGCCCTTGTTGGACTTTGGCTTAAATGTTTGATAAAATAGCCAAGGTTTGAATGATAATACCCTATTTTTAAGGATATTGGAAGTTTTGACACTTTTGTTATTTTCTCAATAATCTCCGAGTAAATGTTTTCATGGTTATCGGTAGGGTTATTAAAATTTGCCGGAAGGTTAAAAATATTCAGTTCAAGTCCATCTACTCCAGTATCTTCTATCCGTTTAGTAAAATCGGTCCATCCCTCAGAGGTAACGCAGTTAATACTTGCAATTATTGGTATTTTAACGCTCTTCTTGCTATCGGAGAGAAATTTTAGATAATTTGAAACGGTGTCCTCCATCCTATCAAAATCGAAATACTCCGTTGTTTCGGGATAAACAAATCCCGATGCGTGCATCTTATTAAGATTTTCGTTGGTCTCGATAATAATCTCTTCCTCAAACAACGATTTAGTCACTACGGCTGCTGCACCTTTCTCTTCAAGTGCAATAATGTCTTCAACGCTATTGGTAAGACCAGAGCTCGAAACGACAATTGGGTTTTTTAGCTTCAAACCCATATAATTTGTTGATAAGTTAATCATAGGAAAGAGTATTTAGATTTCACTAAAAATAGAAAATGAAAAACAAAGAATCCATATTTTAAAATAAAAGGCTCACGAATGAGCCTTTTAATGAAAAATCTATAATGATTAACAATTTTGTTTAACGAAAGTTCGCCATAAGCTGAGATAATTTATTAAAAGTTAAATCGCTGACAGGAGCCAAAGGTAAACGTAGGCTATTCTCCATCAATCCTCTAATATTTAAAGCAGCCTTAACGCCCGATGGGCTACCCTCTAAAAACAGAGTATCGATAATCTCAACTAGGTTTAAATTAATCTTTCGAGCTTCAGCAAAATTACCATTCATCGCCAATTTTATCATCTCCGATAATGGTTTTGGTAAAGCATTGCCCAAAACAGAGATCAAACCATCCATTCCCAAAGCTAATTGAGGAAGAATGAGCCCATCATCACCAGAAATTACGTGAAAATGTGCTGGTTTATCACGAAGGATATACGAAATTTGATTTAAATTACCCGATGCCTCTTTCGTTCCAATAATATTGGGCACTTGAGCTAACTTCAAAGTTGTCTCAGCTGTCATGTTTACACCTGTTCTCCCAGGTACGTTATAAAGAATAACTGGAACAGGACTATTGGCAGCAATTTCCTTAAAATGAAGTTCTAAACCCTTCTGCGAAGGTTTATTGTAGTATGGGGTTACTGATAGTATAGCATCAATATCATCGTAATCATAGTTTTCGATTGTTTCAACTACGTGTTTTGTATCATTGCCGCCCACTCCAACAACTATTGGAACTCTTTTTTTATTATTCTTAACGATGAATTTTACTAATGCTTTTTTTTCCTTATCCGAAAGGGTTGCAACTTCTCCTGTTGTACCTAAAACAACGAGGTAATCAACACCTCCGCCAATTAAATGCTCAATCAATAGCTCCGTGGCATTAAAATCAATCTCTTTTTCTTGATTAAATGGGGTTACCATTGCTACCCCTAATCCTTTAAACTTGTTGTTCATCTTAATTTTCGTCTCCTTATTATAATTTTAGGGATTAATAAACTCATCTTGCTCTTGTGCAAAACGGTTGTTTATGAGATTTAAATAATGTATGACCTGTTTAGTTAAAAATGATATCTCTTTATTATTGTCATCAGTGATTATCAAATCATAAGGATTACCAGTATAGCTAAGACTTCCAACTTTAAACCTTGAACGTGAAAGCGAAGCAATCCATCGAATGGGAAATAGATCAATCATCGATAAATCAATCATTATATCGTATTCCTCTTTACAGAAAAGATCAACAAATGGCAAAAGAGGTTTTCCATACCAATTTACCTCATTCTTATTGAAAATATTTATGCCTTTTCGTAAAAAGAGCTGCTGAGGAATCTCTTTCCCAGGGAAATAAACAAGGACTTCAACCTGTATATTTTTATCGAAAAGAAACTTTTGCAGAGATGTAATATCATCAAAATCCTTGGTGTTATTTACAACACCAATAATTGCTACTTTACGTGCAGTAACTAGGTTATGAACGAACTTATTCCGTTTAACTGTTTTAAGGCTTTTGCTTAAAGCAGATAACCCAGCATTGCTTTTAATATTATCAATTAGTTTCACGATGCAATTGTATTAAATAAACTATTTAGTTCAAAAGGTTATTCGTTGATTGTTGTTTGTTGTTCGTTAATTGATGTTAATAAAAATTGTCTCAAACTTATTCATAATTTTCTAATTTTCTTTTTTCTTTTCAACTTATTGACTTGTTAACTTATCAACTTATTAGCTTAAAGAACTCCTCTTCCGATACAATCTTAACCCCTAACTTGTGTGCTTTTTCAAGTTTTGCGGGACCAATCTTTTCACCTGCAATGAGCATAGATGTTGATGAGGATACACTACTTACGCACTTTCCACCATGCTTCTGAATCAGTTCCTTAAGTTCATCCCTCGAAATTCGGGAAAAAGATCCAGATATCACTAGAGAAAGACCATTTAGTTTTTCTGAAATTTTTTGATTTAACGATTCATCAACCTTCAGCTGTAAGCCTGCTTGTTTTAATCTTTCGATTAAATCTATGGTGATTGGATTTGAGAAATACTCTACAATACTCTGTGCTATCCTGTCGCCGACCTCCTCAACTTCGAGCAACTGCTCAATATTTGCAGTTTCGATCTTTTCTATCGATCCAAAATGCAGAGCAAGTTTACGAGCGGTCGTTTCGCCAACATAGCGAATCCCAATCCCGTAAAGTACCCGAGGAAAAGGTATACTCGTTGATTCTTCGATACTGTTGATTGCATTATCGGCAGATTTTTCGGCAAAACGTTCGAGATTTAGAAGTTGATCCTTTTTTAATAAGTAAAGATCGGCAATATCTTTAATCAACCCCTTTGCAAAAAGTAGCTCGACCGTCTCCTCTCCTAGCCCATCAATATTCAAGGCCTTTCGGCTTATAAAATGCACTATTCGACCCTTTATCTGAGGCGGACATCCAACCTGATTTGGACAAAAATGCTTTACCTCTCCCTCAGGTTTAATCAATGGAGTACCACATTCAGGACATGATGAGATAAAATGGAGTGGAGTACTGAATAGTGTACGTTGGGTTTTATCAACCCCAACAATTTTGGGAATGATCTCGCCTCCTTTCTCCACCTGAACAATATCACCTATTCGGATATCGAGGAGTTCGATCTGATCGGCATTGTGCAGCGATGCCCGTTTAACAGTAGATCCTGCAAGCTTTACAGGTGCTAAATTTGCAACCGGTGTTATAGCACCCGTACGACCGACCTGAAAATCAACAGATAATAGCTGTGTATTAACCTGCTCTGCCTTATACTTGAATGCAATTGCCCAACGAGGAGTTTTTGCGGTAAATCCGAGTACCTTCTGATACTGATAGCTATTCACTTTAATTACTACACCATCGGTATCGTAGGCTAATTTCTTTCGGTCCTTATCCCACTGTTTAATGAATGCTAAAACCTCATCAACGCTCTTGCAAAACTTATTATTATCGGGTATTTTAAACCCCCACTCTTTGGCTTTATTAAGGTTTTCAAAGTGATTATTAAAGGGAAGATTCTCCCCAAAAATGAAATAAAGGTAACAATCGAGTTTACGCTGAGCGACAATGGTTGGATCGAGCTGTTTTAACGTTCCAGCAGCAGCATTCCTAGGATTCGCAAAGGGAAGATCACCCTCCTCCTCACGCTGAGCATTGATATCGTCAAAGACTTGGCGGGGCATAAATATCTCGCCCCTTATCTCAAATTCTTCGGGAAAATCGTTTCCATGGAGTACAAGTGGAATTGTTTTAATAGTACGAACATTGGAAGTAACATCATCGCCCATAAATCCATCACCACGGGTTATTGCCTGAATAAGTCTTCCATTTTTGTATGTTAAACCGATTGCTGTTCCATCGTATTTTAATTCACAAACATATTCTGGGGATACACCAATACCCTTTACTACCCTTGCATCAAAATCCTTTATCTCCTCATCGGAATAGGTATTGGCCAACGATAACATCTGATATTTATGCTGTACTTGAGTAAACTCTCCCGTCAAATCGCTTCCCACCCGCTTTGTTGGCGAATTAGGATCATTGAATTCCGGGTATTGTTCCTCTAAATCGCTTAACTCCTTCAACAGCTTATCAAATTCAAAATCACTGATCTCGGGTTTAGAAAGTACATAATAGTTGTAGTTATGCCTATTTAACTCCTCTCGTAAATAATCAATCTGTTGTTGAATCTGCTCGTGCGACATGAAATAATAAATTTTTATAAAGATAGGAAAAATGAAAACATTGCCGTCTGCTTTAGCAGACGGTTAAAGAAGAAAATTCATATTTGGCTTTAGCCACATCTCCATTTTCCATTTATCAAGACCCAACCATATTTCTTCATAAACTCGTCAACTTCATCATTGAAAGTTATTTTACTATGGTGCTCTTCTTGGGCATTGATATAATTTCTTACTGCACTCAAATGACTTTCGCTAACTCCAACAGCCCAATAATCGTC
>JAYTVX010000325.1:0-23225 GCA_043743775.1 Bacteroidales bacterium
GCGGAGTTAATCTCCGTTTTTTATATCATGATCCTAAATCTACCTTAAATTGATACTTTGCCCAATGTCACATAAATCAGGATTTGTAAATATAATTGGAAACCCCAACGTAGGTAAATCAACCCTAATGAATGCTTTGGTTGGTGAGAAAATTTCGATTATCACCAAGAAAGCACAAACAACCCGCCATCGAATAATGGGAATTGTTAATGGGGAAGATTTTCAGATTGTTTATTCTGATACGCCAGGCGTTCTTAAGCCCGCATATAAACTTCAGGAATCGATGATGAAGTTTGTAGAATCAGCTCTGGATGATGCTGATGTTATTCTATACATCACCGATACCTATGAATCACCTAATAAGAATCAGGAGTTTCTCGATAAGATTCAAAATCTTGGAGTTCCAATAATCCTTGTGATCAACAAGGTGGATTTGACTACCCAGGAGAAGGTTACAGAGAAGGTTGAACTTTGGAGTCAATTGCTCCCCAAGGCCAGAATCTTACCTGTTTCAGCTTTACATAGCTTCAACACCGATGGATTAGTTGCCTTAATCAAGGAACTTCTACCCGAAGGGCCTGAATACTTCTCGAAGGAAATATTAACCGATAAAACCTTGAGGTTTTTTGCCTCAGAGATAATACGGGAAAAGATCCTACTTCACTACCAGAAAGAAATCCCCTACTCCGTGGAGGTTGAAATTGAGGAGTACAAAGAAGAGGCTACAATCGATAAAATCAGAGCAGTTATTTACGTTAGCCGAGAATCGCAGAAAGCAATTGTTATCGGTCATCAAGGGAAAATGCTTAAACAAGTTGGGATTGAATCGCGACTCGATCTCGAGAAATTCCTTGAGAAAAAAGTCTTCCTTGAACTTTTTGTTAAGGTCGATCCTGATTGGAGAGACAATGATAACAAGCTGAAACGTTTTGGGTATTCACATTAAGAAGTGCCTAGATTGCCTAATTTTTGGAGTACTTAGAGTTATAAGAGAAAGCTCTAGGCACTCGAAACACTCAAGGCACTCTGAACTATTTACAAAAACAATGTCATTGAATTAGAAATGGGAAATTTAGTAGCTATAGTTGGTCGTCCAAATGTTGGTAAATCAACGTTTTTTAATCGTATGGTTGGAGGAAGGTTAGCAATTGTTGATGAAACAGCAGGCGTAACCCGCGATAGATTATATGGTAAATCGGATTGGAATGGTATTGATTTTTCGATAATCGATACTGGAGGATTCGTAATTAACTCGGATGATATCTTTGAGGGAGAGATTCGAAAACAGGTTAAAATTGCCATTGAGGAGTCAGATGTAATCATTTTTCTGGTTGATGTTCAGACTGGAATCACGGATATGGATCAGGCGGTTGCCCAGCTGCTCCGAAAAAGTAAAAAAAAGATTTTTCTTGTAGTCAATAAGGTTGACAACAATAACCTTCGGATGGATGCAACGGAATTCTACAATTTTGGACTTGGTGAACCATACTGTATCTCTGCCGTCAGCGGTATGGGAACAGGCGATTTACTCGATGATCTAGTTAAGGAATTTACAGTTCCAGAGGAGGCACCATCAGAAGAAGACGAAATTCCTAAGATCGCAATTGTTGGTCGACCAAATGTAGGGAAATCGTCATTGATTAATGCCTTAGTTGGCGAGGAACGAAATATTGTAACTCCCATTGCAGGCACAACCCGCGATTCGATTAATACCCGCTACAGCAAGTTTGGCCACGATTTTTTCATGGTGGATACAGCCGGACTACGAAAAAAGACTAGAGTTACTGAGGATTTAGAATTTTTCTCGGTAATGCGCTCTATTAGAGCGATTGAAAATTCGGATGTCTGTGTTTTACTCATTGATGCAACCATAGGTTTTGAGGCTCAGGATCAGAATATCTTTAACCTCATCCACAAGAATCGTAAGGGTGTCGTAATTGTTGTCAATAAGTGGGATCTAGTTGAGAAAACCCATAAAACGACGGAGGAGTTCACCAAGTTGATTAAAGAAGAAATAGCCCCGTTTCAGGATGTGCCCATTATCTTTACATCAACAATCACAAAGCAAAGACTGCTAAAGGTTCTTGAAGCAGCGATGGAGGTTTTCGAGAATCGTAACCGCAAGATACAAACCTCAAAGCTTAACGATTTTATTCAGGAGACTATCGAAGCATATCCACCACCAGCTTACAAAGGGAAGTATATTAAGATTAAGTTTGCAACTCAACTACCAACCCATACCCCTTCGTTTGCATTTTTCTGTAATCTACCTCAGTACATTAAAGATCCATACAAACGATATATTGAGAATAAACTTCGAGAAAACTTCAATTTTACAGGCGTTCCTCTTCTGCTGTTCTTTAGGCAGAAGTAGATATTAGTTGATGGTTGACAGTCATGATGCTTTTGTTATTTTAATCTTGCCTTTTGTCTTTTTATGGACTCTTTCAGGTTCTTCGAACCCAGAAAGGTCTACTAACAGCTGTCAACTAGTAACTGTCAACTAATCAAAAGTATTTCGAAGACGACGACTTCCATCCTTTGGCGTAAAGTTTTGCCAATAAGGCTAGCTTATATATATCGAACATCAATAGTGAAGGATGTCTGCTACATAAACTGCGTCGGATAAAAGGGTTTATAACACGAAATACCCATTGAAGGGGTAAGATTAATCCAAAAAATCTTAATCGTTTAAAAACACGTAAAACTTTCACCGTACGTTCAAGGTCTTTTCTTAAATCAGGAGCATTGCGCATCAACTTGGTAAGATTGATAACACTTTGCTCCGATTTCTGTAAAAAATCAAAGCAAGGCTCCAATCCCAAATGCAAACTCGGATTATCGATATGTATAATGGAAACCTTACGACGTTTCAACTCTATACCAAAAACGGTATCCTCGTGGCCATACCCCGATATATCCTCGTTAAAACGAATGGCGTGGAATGTATCGCTCGCTATTAGAAAATTTCCGCTCATAAATGAGTTGTAGGGTGAAAGTTGACGTCGAATAGCCGATTTACACTCCCTGAAAACACCACACTTCCAGCGAAGAATCAACTCCTCCCTGAATGGTTTTTTACCATACTTAATTCCCCCGCAAATAACCTGAGCCTTAGTTAATGTATCAACATACTTTTTAAGAAAGTCGGGATCATCAATAACCATATCGCAATCGAGAAACAAAAGCCAGATGCCAGATGCAAAATCGGCCAAACGATTTCGAATTTTCGATCGACCAATATTAAAATCAAATTCAAGGTAGTTTACATCCTTTAGGTTATTGAGCTGTGCGTTTGCCTTTCTAAAGTAGGATAAGGAATGATCGTCGAACAAAAGAATCTCAATCGGATATCCAATCCTATTTGCCTGTTCAAGCAACGAATCGGTTATCTCATTAACATCAAAATTATATACAGGTATACAGATGGAAATCATAGCCTAAAAAATAAAACAATATGGAATGTTGGAATAATGGAAGAAAATGTGGCATGGAATCCCAATATTCCATCATTCCTTATTTCTAAATCTATAAATGAAGAATTCAACATTCATTATTTTGTAAAAACTGGATTTTCTTACAATCCTACTCCTTTGATTCTAGTTGACCCTGAGAGTTTAATTCATTAACATCGTTATCGTCTATAAGTTCAGTGGGTATTGATTTTTTTGCTTTTACCCCTAAATCCTTTAGCTGCTTTGCCTGTGAAATCAAATTCCCTTTCCCATCCTTGAGCTGGCTAAAAGCAGACTCATAGCTCGTGTGGGCTTTATGAATACTATCGCCAATAGCCATGAGGTTTTCGACAAACCCTACGAACTTATCGTATAGTAATCCTCCGCGATTCGCTATCTCCAATGCATTTCTGTTTTGGTATTCATGCTGCCAAAGATTATGAATCATCTTAAGCGCTACAATAAGGTTGGTTGGGCTAATTAGCAATACCCTTTTGATATACGCATAGTTCCATAGTTCAGAATCGGCCTCCATTACAACCATGTAAGCGGGCTCAATGGGAATGAACATCATCACAAAATCGAGCGAGCCTATCATATCCTGATAGCTCTTGGAACTCAACGAATCGATATGACTTCGGATTGAACGAAGGTGCTCAATTAGCGCCTTATCCTGATCCTCCTTATTTGTACTAGAGCTATAACGCTCATAGGCAACCAATGAAACCTTTGAATCGATAATCACCTTCCGATTATCAGGGTATGAAAGAATCACATCAGGCTGAAAACGCTTACCCTCTGAATCCTTAATCGACTCCTGAACGGCGTATTCCCGGCCCTTAACCAGTCCCGATTTTTCAAGGATACTCTCAAGAATCATCTCGCCCCAATTCCCCTGAGTCTTTGCCTGTCCTTTTAGAGCATCGGTAAGATTTTTTGCCTCTTGGCTGATCGTTTGATTCAGCTCTCGAAGCTGCTTCACCTCATTCCCCAGTGAGAAACGCTCTTTACTCTCCTTCTCGTAAACCTCCTGAACCTGTTTCTGAAACTGCTGGATATTCTCACCAAGGGGCTTTAATAACCTATCGAGGTTCTCCTGGTTCATCTTGGTGAATCGCTGGGTTTTATCCTCTAGTATTTGATCGGCAAGAAGTTTAAACTCGTTCGAGAATTTTTTGCCTATATCCTCCAGATCGGCTTTCTGCTTATCGAGTGATTCTTTCAAGTATTTATTCTCCTTGTGAAGTTCAATTGCTCGCTCCCTCGATAGATTAAAAGAATCACCTATTTGCTTGATTTGATCAAGCTGCTTTTCCCTCTCATCGAGTAACCTCTCGTGCTGTCGAACAAACTCTTGATGCTTTGCCTCAATACCTGAGAGTTTGGTAGCAGCATCGAGCCGTGCAACTTTCTCTGAACTCAATTCGGTTTGATACGACCTAACAACCTCATCGGCTCGACTAAGTCTATCGTTTGCAATCGACAGCTGAGTATTTGACTCATCAAACAACCTTTTGAACTCATTCAACTTCACATTATCAGAGATTGAAGATTTCAATCTGGTTCTAAAAAATAACCAAATAGTAAGCCCTCCGATAACAAATCCAATAATTAGATAAATAAAGGGTTGCAACATGTTTTAAGAAGTTAATTTAAGGTTATAAAGATATTAAAAAACCGAGATGATTGAATTTAATGATATTTGAAAAAAAATATATCCTGGATAAATAGAATAAAACTACTAGTTCATTCAGTTAAACAGATCCAGCAATAGATGCTGAAAATGTTTATTCTATCCCCTTTGTCGCAGCTTGCAAGATTCATATTAACGGTTCTGTCAAAATAGCAACTGTTTATGCAATAATTATAAACAGTACAAATATAGTTGATTAAACAACTAATTTATAAGTGCTTAACTTAACGGGGACTTTAATTGGTAACTCAAGTTTATTCTCTGCTGTGGCAAGAGATTCAGAAAACGGGTTTCGTTTACTATTAAAACCCCTCCATTGGTAATAGAAGTTGATTTCTACCTTGGTCTTTCAGGTAATACTAAGAAGAACTATTTTGGTGCTTTTCATACAGAAAACCCAATTAGAACTGGTGAATACTTTACTATTCCTATTGTTGGTGGAATTCTATCTGATTTCGGGCATAATGCTCGATTGCTGTTTTGAGCAAATGTTTCCTCCGCCAATGGTATATATCCTGTTGATGGAAATTCCATAAATATTTACTCTGATACCAAAGATATTTATAACGATTTCCCAGCACACGAAGGCGCCACCAAACTTGACGTTTAAATATTCTTGGCAACCAAGTTTACCAAAATTTTAGCCTAAATCAAGGGCTTAATAGGATTGAAGGAAATTTTATTTCATAAATCTACATCGTTAAGGTAAAGATAGGTAATGAGGTTATCACAAAAAAAGTGGCCATTCAGAAATAGCACAACCATTACTTAGAATTATTAAGGAAGGCTGCTCTAAAAGGGTAGCCTTCCTTTTTTGAAATCCAATATTTTAGATTTTTCAATTAGATTATTATTCCTCAGCGTTGATAATTGATAATTATCATTACATCAAAAATGGATATACAGGATTATCAATGGAATGCTTTTTATTTCCTATTTTTACCTAGATAAGAGCATTAATAGCAGATGAAAACACGATTAATCAACATTTTTGCAGTCATCATTTTAATTACCTTTATATCAAGTAATTCATTTGGTCAAAATAACGATTTCAAGAATATCTTTCAGAAAGAAACTCAGGGATTGCAGAATGACTCATCAACTAAATTTAAAAACATCACAAGGTTGAGCTTTTACCCCGATACTCTCCCATCATGGTTCTTTGCACCACCCACAAGTACCACGAACGCTATTTATGCTGTAGGAATCTCTGATCCTGACATGGATTCCACGAAAGCTCGAGAGATGGCAATTCATCGGGCGAAAGCCATGGTTGGGCTATTCCTCAACGCTAAGATGCAATACTATAGGGATGTATACACCTCGGAGAAACAATCGGGGGAATATTCAAATTACCGTCAACGTTTTGATACTTACTTTAAAGTATCCTCTTTATCAAAGATTGATGATGCATCGTTTGCAGTAGTCGATAGCCATATTACACGCTACAACGAGTCAATGATTCTAATGAAATATTCACCCAAGTCATTTCAGGATGTTGGCAAAAACACACTTTTTGTAGTTGGAACAGTTCTCTACGTCGAGGCGCAGGTAGAGGATGCTTTCGAAGTACAAGCTGAATATGAACTACTATCTGCAATTCGTGAACCTGAAAAGCAGAGCCAATCGGCTCACTTTCTTTTTCGTGAAAAGGGGAATAAATTTTTATCAAACTCCGAGTATTTGAATAGTACCGTCGATTTTCCGGTTTATATTTACAAATATGTATCGCCCGATTGTAATAAAAATACTCCTCCTTTAGTTAGCTATAACGGATTATGGAGTAAATTTACACGGGAAATGCTTCGTACCTTAACTTTAACAACAGAGCAAACCAAAATAAAAATGAAGAACTTAGGTGAGAAATATAATCCAGCAATGTCAAATCTCTCCCGTGAAATTGTTTCCTACCTGGCACAACTTAAATTAACTGGCATTGTATTTGAAAGAGATTCTATGAAGTTGTATTTAATCGTAAACGAAATCATTTCACAAAATAAATAACTTTTTGAATTCCCAAATAAACCTAATAAACCTAATAATATGAGCAAAGGACATGGATTAATCTTATCGGTAATTTCGCTATTTTTACTAAGCGTAATTCCCGTTGCAGCTCAAGACTTTACAAATTTTTCAGCAAAACAATTAGGCGAAAAAGTAAATATTGAGTATGCAATCACTGGTGAAAACCTTGGACAGATGTTCAATGTTACACCCTACTATTCGCTTGATGCAGGGAAAACTTTTTTACCCCTGAAAAGTGTTTCGGGCAATGTAGGTGCATATGTTCCCGGTGGCAGAAATCAAATAATCATCTGGGATGTACTTAAAGATCTTAAGGAACTCGATGGTGATGTTATGTTTAAGTTAACCGCCGATACAAAATCCACAATTCCTACTCAGGATGAAATCGGTAAAGTGAACTTCCGAATTGAAAGCCTTCATCATCTTGGTGACAACAAGGTTGAACTCCTACTTACCATTACCAATAATGGACCAACCCGCGATCTTAAGATGCTGAATGGGCAGATCACTATCACCGACTTCAAAAAACAACAATACGATGCTCAGCAGGGTTCGATTGCTGAGGTTCAGGGAACTGAGCGCTATTCTACCCCCACCCGAACCTTGAAGAATGGAGAAACCGTTAAAGCTGTTTTTACCTTCGAGAGAATACCTGATGACCTAAATAGAGCGATGAGGCTCGATTTAGGAATTGAACTGATAACCTACGATGGTTATGGTCTCGATCTTAAAATTGGTAAAGTTCAATTTCGCGACTTACCTGTAACTACAACCAAGACAATCGGAATGAACGTTGAAGTTTCAAAGAAACTTGAAGCCGCAACCACTCCTTCACATCTTACGGTAAAGAAAATTGAAGTTGTAGATAAAACCCCTCCCGTTTTAGCCATAACAAATCCAGCAAATGTTGTACTTGTAGGCAAAGAGGCTACCCGTGGTCGCCCATACGCTCAAGCATCCAGCGGTATGTACGATAAAAGGCTAAGAGCACTCTCTACGGGGGAGGAGTTTGCAACTACCGAAAGTAGTATCGCAATTAAAGGAAAAGCATCCGATGAGAATGGAATCTATGCTGTTGTAATAAATGGTATTGACGCAACCCTTCGCACCGATGGAACATTTGATGCAAACGTTCCCCTTTCCGTTGGCAAAAACGAAATAGCCATTCGCGCAACCGATATAAGACAGAATAGCGTTGAAAAAAAGTTCTTTATCCTTCGAAAGGCAGGACAAGGAACAAGTGTTAAGGGAGAAGCTGAGGAACTCGATATTGTTTTTAACGACAATGTGAAAAAAGCCCCAAAATACTACGCGTTAATCTTCGGGGCAAATGACTACGTTGACGAATCGGTTCCTGATCTTGATGGCCCTATAAGCGATGCGGCAAAACTTGCCCTAGCGCTAACAACTCGATATACCTTTAACCAAGAGGATGTTGTTTTTGTTAAAAATCCTACCCGCGAGCAGATGATCAATGAACTTGATCAGCTAACCCGCAAAGTCACTAAAAATGATAACCTTTTGGTATTTTACGCTGGGCATGGTTACTGGGATCAACAAACAGATTTTGGATATTGGTTACCGGTGGATTCAAAATCTAATACTACATCAAATTGGTTTGCCAATAGCCAGATTAAAGATTATGTAGCGGCAATAAAATCAAAGCATACCCTTCTAATTACCGATGCTTGCTTTGGTGGGAGTATCTTTAGGAATAGAAAAACATTCGAGGAAACCTCCGCTCCAAAAAACAAACTTTACGATAATACAAGTCGTCAGGCAATGACAAGCGGAGCGCTAACAGTTGTTCCCGACAAGAGCCTGTTTTTGGAATATCTTGTAAAGCGTTTAAATGAGAATACTAAGGATTACCTATCGTCAGAAGAATTATTTAGCAGTATTAAAACAGATGTAATGAATGGAAGCCCAGTAACTCCAATGTATGGAGATATTAAGGATAGCGGAGATGAGGGTGGTGACTTTTTATTTGTGAAAAAATAATAACTTATAAAGATACCCACAATAATAAGTGGGTATCTTTTTTTAACTTTACACAACTACTTGTTAAAAATATCGTACAAAACGATTAATCACTTTAAAATGATCTTTATGAAAAAACTATTACTCCGGAGTCTAACAATATCAGCAGTACTATTCTTTCTTGTATCAATAAATCAGGGATTTTCACAAGATGATCCAAAAGTGAAAAAACTTCAAGATAAAGTAGATGCTGCTAGACTAAAATTGGATAAAATTGATGCTAAAAAAGCTACTGCCGATAGCCTTGTTCAGGCAGGACAGGATATGATTAAAGAAGCAGAAGGTGAATTAAAATCACTCGAAAGCGAGCAAAAAGCTCTTGATAAAGAGTATTTTTCAGCAGTGAAACCCCTAGAAAAACAGCTCCGCTCAAAAGATAAAGAAGAAGTCACCCAGGCAAAAGCTGAACTGAAAACACTTGACACCAAGTATAAGGTCGACTTAAAGGAGATGAATGCTAAGATAAAAGTTGCCACTAAAAAATATGAAACTGGTAACAAATTGGTAATCAAAGGAAAAGATAATCAAAAGAAAATAAAAGACACAAAAAAAGAAGCCGAAAAACTTCTGAAAGAGGCTGAAAAAAATCTTTCGAAAGCTTAAGAATACATTCTTTAATCAAATCATACAAGCAGCCCTTCTAAAAAAGAATGGCTGCTTTTTATATTCCTCCTTCAAAATATAAAATCAAAGCATGAGCGATCAACCTAAGGAAAAAGGTATTTTAAAGTCTTTTCCTAAAAATTTTTGGACAGTTATTGTAATGGAATTCTTCGAGAGAGGTTCCTACTACGGAGTAATGTCAGTGCTATCGGTTTATTTGATATTGGACAACAATCAGGGTGGTTTAGGCTTTTCGAAGGAAGGTGTTGGCGTAATCAAGAGCGTGATAACTCCTTTGCTATACTTCCTACCAATACTCTCGGGCGCACTTGCCGACCAATTTGGCTATCGCAAAACATTGATGTTTGCGTTTGTAGTAATGAGTTTAGGTTACTTCTGTACAAGCATAAGCACCTCTTATTCTGCTGTTTTTCTCAGCTTACTACTTATGGTAATAGGTGCAGGTACCTTTAAACCTATAATTTCGGGTACCATAGCCAGAACAACTGACCATAATAACTCAGCGCTTGGATTTGGAATTTACTATTGGTCCATAAACCTTGGGGCATTCCTTTTCCCTTTATTTTTAATTCCGTTCCTTAAAGGTATAGGATGGTCCTACATATTCATAATGGCATCAACCTTTACAGGATCTCTCCTTTTGCTAAATATCTTTGTATTTAAAGAACCCCAAAGATCCACAACCCCAAAATCGATAATTGAAGTTTTCAAAGGAATGGTTCTTGTATTAAAGGATTATCGCTTCTTTCTAATGATTTTGATTTACTCTGGCTTTTGGATTATGTACTTTCAGATGTTCGATACAGTTCTTTGGTATCTGAAGGAGTATATGGATATGACACCTGTTAATAATGTTGTAAATTCATTCCTTTCATTATTTACGAAAAACCCTAAATGGGCATTTGATGCTGAACATGTAACTGTTATCTCGGGTGGAAGTATTATTGCTCTCCAGCTAATTATATCCAATATCGTTAAGAATAAAAAGGCACTGCCAACCATAATCGCGGGTGTATCGCTCGGCACAATTGGTATGGGGATACTTGCAATATCAACCCATGCATGGGTTTTTATAGGAGGGTTAATTGTTTTTTCAATAGGTGAGATGACGGCGCATCCAAAATTTATTTCCTATGTTGGACTTATAGCCCCCGAAGATAAAAAAGCCCTTTACCTTGGCTATTCATTTCTATACGGTGTAATCGGAAGTGGGATTGGAGGCGTCCTAGGTGCGTATACCTATGTAAGGTTTGTAACTCAAATGGGGCGTCCAGGATTGCTTTGGTTTATGTTCGCAATGATTGGTGTTGCAACAATAGTTGGCCTTTTGTTATTTAATAGGTATTTAGCACCAAAGAAAGGGGTTTAGATAATTACACCACGGAGTCGCTGAGTACGCTAAGAACTATTTAACACCGTATTCTCAGCGTCTCCGTGGTTAGTTTTTTCAATTGCTTATACTTTTATCCCTTGGTAGCTCAACAATAAACTTGGTCCCCTTTCCTAATTCTGTTTCAAACCATATTCTGCCGCCTGAATTTTCAACAATCCCCTTAACAATAGCTAAGCCTAGTCCCATGCCCCCCGATTTCGTTGTAAAGTTTGGACTAAATAACTTTGGCTGAAGTTCTTCAGGGATTCCACGCCCATTATCCTCAATAATTATAGTTACGAATCGCTCGCTACATGAAAGGTCGATATTAATCTCCCCCTTCCTCCCCTTTTCAATGGATTGAACTGCATTTTTTACAAGGTTCACAAACACTCTGAATAATTGTTCGCGATCTCCAGCAACAGTGGTTTGGCTGCCACAGCCATTAATATAGCTAAATTTGATATTGCTATACCCAGAGAAAAGGGTGAGCACTTCATCAATTACAGAATTCATATGTACATCTACAATTGATGTTACGGGCATTTTAGCAAAATTTGAAAACTCAGTGGCAATATTCGATAATGTGTTTATTTGTTCAATCAGAGATATAGAGAATTTTTGGAACATTAATTCCCAATCCTGTACCCCCTCCCTTTTTGCTTTAACCAGATGTTGAAGGCTAAGCTTCATGGGTGTTAATGGATTTTTAATTTCGTGAGCAATCTGTTTCGCCATTTCACGCCAAGCACTTTCGCGCTGACTACGAGCTAATTTCTCAGCACTATCGGCAAGTTCAAGAACCATTCGGTTGTACTCCTTTACAAGCTGCCCAAGCTCATCATCGGTGTTATACTTAATGGGCTCATTATGACCTGAAATATCAACATTCCGGATCTTTTCCCGGATCAGCTCCAGCGGTTTTAGTATCTGATTCGAGATTACGATTGCAACAACCAACGCAAAAAGGGTAATCAGCGTGTAAATATTTATGATTGCAACAATTATTGAATAGAGTTCAGCGACAAACTCACCTTGACGAGTAAAATAGGGAAGATTAAGATAACCTATAGTATTACCATTCTGATCAACTAAAGGCACATAGGCCGACAGGAACGACATATTTCCAATCTGCTCTCGGTGAATCAATTTTTGATTATTACAGTACGCGACTTCGTACCATGCAACTGGATTCATTTTCCTTCCCTGTAGTTGCCGTTCAAATATTTCTGGGCGTGACGATCCGATTAAAACACCATATATATCGTAAAGATTAATATCAGCATAAAATGTATTCGATAGTTGAACCAGTTTATTCGAAAGGAATTCATAATTCGAAGGAATCAATATTTCCTGTTTGCCAAAATCACGTTCAACTTCAACCATTACCGAAAGCAATTTTTCACTGAGGTTATCGATACTCTTATTTTCAAAACTTTTAATGCTATAAATAACTGAGACTGCGGCAACCAATATTAAAGATAGAAAAACAACAAGTATCATTGCAGTCTTAATCCTACTCTTAAAACTCGGTGTTCGAGTTTTAGTGCTTAAAGGAAAAAGTGCCAACTTTAGCAATAACATAAGTATTATACCGAAAAAGAAAAAGATATACGCAAACGAAGCTGTTGTATTTAAAACTGTTTCGCGTGGTCGGCTAAGAATTACAATATCATCCTTATCATTATTGTAAACCAGGTGATTATAACCACCCTGATTCGTGAAATTATAATTTTGGGTTGTGTCTACTCCGAAAGAGTTTACCAATCGGTAAGGGAAATCACCTGTTTGAGAAATAAGCTGATTTTGGTGATATTTTGCAGTTGAATATGCTGACAACTTAGATTTGGTAAGAAGTTTACTCTCTAGGAGTAATTCGGGATACCCAAGCTGCTCATGGCTAAGTTTTGAATCGAGTTCAATGTAGAGTCGAGATGTATTTGATTTATGTTGAAATTCAGCATATCCAACGTAGTTAATTCTACCATTCTGCATATTGAGAAAGTTAAAATTAGTTCCTGGGATACCTAAGCCAAAAACATTAATCATGTCGCTAAAAAAACCATTACAATCGACCTTATGATCGGTATTATCCATGATTAAATCCGAACCTGGGGAGCAAACTGTTGCACGAAAATCGTATTTCTTGAAATACCCATTAAAGTAAGCATTCTGTAAATATCCAAACATCTCTATATCATGGTTCTGGATATTTCCCAGAAAGTGGTTTATGACCGTATCTGATTCTAGCCTTTTTTCAAGAGAGTTGAAAAGCATTTCAGCTACTGGATCCCTTTCGTTGCTGAGGTTAATGGCTAAAACCTTACGTACTTCTCGATCTTTACGGAATGTATAGTCAGATACTAGAAAAACGGAGTAAAGCGAAAGCATGCAAAGCAATAAAATAAACCAAGAAGTAGATACCTGTAAACCCCTGTACCTGATCCAGAATAGTAAGCAAAACGTTGATACCGACCAAAGCATACCGTAAAGCGATGGCATGGTTCCACTTGCGATAGCGATTGTGAAGGCAATGATAAATCCATATAATGCAATTAAAGCTAACTTCGATTCCTCAAAAGATTTTCTGAAAGATTTTGTCCATAAATCGGTAAGCAAAAAAGATGAAGCGATCCAAAGTGATATTGCGATATATCCTAGTATTGAGAAAACAGAAAGGTTAAAGATTCTGTAGGTTTCAAATGTGATGGTGGAATGCATCACCAAAGAAGCAAATAGGCTATCGATAAGAATAAATAAACCCCAGACAAAAGCAGAAGTTATAACTCCCCATAATGTTTTATACTTGATCCTAAATTCCTCAACTTTATCGTTTAGCTGTCGGTAAACAAGCAATGCCAAGATAAAAAAGAGTAAAGCATTTACCAAATAATCACCCAATGAAGGGTTTATGTTTGAGTGTGCATATATCTCTGGACTAAACAGTTCAATCAATCCTCGTTTTGGAAACCCTATTTGCAAACCTATTAGCCTAGTAATAGTAACGGCGACACTAAGCCCTAGTGAATAAAATAAGGGTTTTTGCTTTATGTAAGGATGTTGAAAGAGACTAATGATAGCAGCAATAACCAATAAAAAGGAGAGCCATTGAAGAGTGGTTTTTATTTCTCCCAATAATGTATCATTCTGTCTTTTATTTTTTTCAAAGTTAATTGCTGTTCCGTCCCTTAAAATTACCTTTCTAACATCAGTATCGTTTCGGTCAGTAATACTATATTCATCAAAATCATCTAAATGATGGCTGAATGAGTTCTTAAGAAACTTATTTTGGTAGGGGTAGTCGTATTTTAGCAATAGCAAAACGAGAGCCTTATCACTTTTTGAGGTAACCCATTGTCCTAAATACCATGCATTCTGAATATTGCGAATGAAATATTTTGAGGAGTCCTCTTCCAAACTCGTTACATCAAGACTCTTAGACCAAAATACTAACCTGTTATTTCGGAAAAGAAAAATTGAAATCTCCTTTTTTGTGAGAATTGGGCCTAAACTATCCGAGTAATACCTAAATGCGTCAACAACACCATGCTTTTTTGACTTATTAAGAAGAATTTGAGAATATGCCTCCGCTTCAATTATATCCTTTTGGATTCTTTTTTCAATACTTTTAAAATTGGGTTCCGAGTCAGATATCATTCTTGTTAATACTGGCGAAAACTCAGAGAGTGTAAAGAAGCCTAGGGCAACAATGAAAAAAATAATTGAATGATACCACCTATAACTCATAGCCATTTTTTGGTTTAAAATGCATCAAAAACTGAGCCGCTTTAGCGTCCTCAATTTACAAATAAAAATGTATTGCTGTTTTACTGTGTTGCGTTGAAGTTGTAAAGTAGTATTGCGTTAATGATTCAATTTGTCAATTGGCTATTTAGTATTCAGAAGTTCAATCTAGTAACTAAATCAAGCATAAACAACCCATTATCCCCACTGAAAAACAGCAACTCTGCGGCATAATTATAATTTACCAACTATTCGTGATGGTAAGGTTCCCCTTTAATAATGGTCATCGCCCGGTAAAGTTGCTCCATGAAAATTAGCCGAACAAGCTGATGTGAGAATGTTAACCTCGATAAAGAAAACATAGCCGTTGCCGATGACTTTACTTCAGGGGAGAAACCGTATGGACCTCCAATTACAAAAGTTAGCTCTCGTTGACCAGCAATAGTTTTCTTTTCAATAAACCTTGCAAACTCAATCGATGTGTATTCCGCACCTCTCTCGTCAAGCAGAATGACCTCGCTAGGTAGGCGAATTGCCCCAAGGATTAGCTCTCCTTCCTTTTGCATCTGAACATTCGCCGACATCGATTTCGAGTTCTTTATATCAGAAATCACCTTGACCTCAATTTTACAATAATGCAATAGTCTTTTCTCATACTCTGCAATACCCTCAAGAATATATTTCTTATCTGTTTTGCCTACTACTATTAATGTAATCTTCATCAAGCGGATTATTAAATTTTAATACCCATAATTTTGGAATATCCTAATTACAATAGACCCCAATTAGAAACTTTTGGATTGTGGTCTTGCTGCAACTCAGTGTTCCATTCTTCCATCTCGCAGGAAAATTCCTTGTATTTTAACAAGTTGCAGAGCATCTTTTTTAACAATATTCTAGCTCAAATTATCATAAAATCGATACCCATCATTCATTGCAGCGACACCAAAATCCCTGCAAAACGACATCACAATTTACAACAAGTTTTGAATATCCCCATTTTAGATAAAAATTAGGTATTTACCCAATTCTAAATTAAATTTACCGTGATGTACTTTTACATTTTCTTAATGCCTTTGGTCTAAACTTTGTTATCATTTGCCGAATTCTGAATTAACACAATAAAACTATGAAACATATCAAAATATTACTAGTTGTTATCACTCTATTATTTGTTGCTGCTGCATTTGCGATTAATAGAAATCAAAATGCAAACGAGGTCATTAAAAAAGTGTCGGTTGCGTTAAAAACAGGAAACTCACAGGAACTATCAAAATACTTTACCGAAACGGTTGAACTGGAGATAATGGGCCAAGAAAATTTTTATAGCATCTCGCAAGCGGAGATTCTATTAAAAGATTTTTTTGAAAAGAATCAACCCACAAATTTCACCATTAATCATCAGGGCATTAAGGATGCATCGAGCTTTGCTATAGGGACACTCACAATAAAGAGTGGGAACCTAAGAATCTCCTTTTTCATGAAAACCGAAAAAAATGAAACGTTGATTCATCAGTTTCGGATTGAGCAAAACGATGAGGGTGTGAACGAATAACCAACTTTATTCTTACGAAGTTTTAGAATGGTAGAAGATTTAATCAATAGGCTAATTGATTTAGCCATTTATGAAGATATTGGCGACGGCGATCATTCATCGCTTTCCTGTATACCCGCTGATGCAACTGGAAAAGTTCATCTTATGGTAAAGCAACAAGGCATAATCGCTGGTGTTGAAATAGCTAAAATTATTTTTAACAGAATTGATAGTTCAATCGTATTTGAGCCGTTAATTGAAGATGGCCGATTGGTCAATCCAGGTGATTACGTTTTTATTGCTACTGGAACAACCCACTCATTACTTCAATCGGAGAGGATTGTATTGAACGTAATGCAGCGCATGAGCGGAATTGCGACGCAAACCAATCGGTACGTTAAAATGGTTGAAGGGACAAAAGCAAAAATTCTAGATACCCGAAAAACTACTCCCGGAATGAGGGTGTTCGATAAACTGGCCGTTAGGATTGGGGGTGGTGAAAATCATCGGATGGGTCTGTTCGATATGATAATGCTTAAAGACAATCACATCGACTTTGCAGGTGGTATCGAAAATGCCATTCGGAAAGCAAACGAATATCTGATTAAAACTGATCAAAAATTAGGAATTGAAGTTGAAACACGTAGCATTGAAGAGGTTGAGAGCGTTTTATTGGTAGGGAATGTCCAAAGGATTATGCTCGACAACTTTAACCTTACCGATACCCTAAAAGCGGTTCACCTTATAAACGGTCGATTCGAAACCGAATCGTCTGGGGGTATTAATCTTGAAACGATAAGGGGTTATGCCGAATGTGGAGTTGATTATATCTCCGTAGGTGCAATAACTCATCAGATTCAAAGCATCGATATGAACCTTAAAAAAGTATAAGAACCTTTATTATGGGTAGCAAACAGAATGAAGGATTTCGTCCATGGCTAAAAAGAAGTTTCACCATAAGATACAATTTTGCCATTAAAAGGGCAAAAACCTTTTCAATTCCGGGCTTCCATGATGTTCCGCTTTACTATGTGGTAAAGTTCTTTTTAAAAGGAATAGTGAATGGTGCAATTACCACTCGAGCCTCAGCCGTTGCCTTCAGCTTCTACTTGGCGATTGTTCCAACACTAATATTTCTTTTTACCCTTATCCCCTACATACCTGTACAAGATTTTCAGATTCAACTCCTCTCCTTGCTTAAAGGGATAATGCCTGAGTACGCTTTTCATACGGTTGAGTCGACCTTAACTGATGTTTTAACGATGAAGAGCGGAGGATTACTATCATTCGGTTTTTTTGCAGCATTATTCTTCAGTCATAATGGAGTTAACTCACTAATCCAAGCATTCAATGCTACGTATCATACCATCGAGACCCGCAAATTTATTGAACAGCATCTAATAGCCCTTGTTTTAACCTTGCTTCTGCCTATTCTGGTTATGATAGGCGTTGTCCTTATATTTTTTGGTCAAGAGGCTTTGAATTGGGCAATTAAGTTGGGTTGGATGAAAATGGACTTTACCTATTATTTAATAGATATTGGGAAATGGTTTGTTATCATCGCTTTATTCTACTTTTGTATTTCTTTCCTTTACTATCTAGCCCCTGCAAAGAAAGAAAAGTTTCGCTTTTTCTCAGGGGGCTCATCATTAGCGACATTCTTAATTATTATTACTTCGCTGGCATTCTCGTTCTACGTAAATAATTTTGGCCAATACAATACCTTTTACGGATCACTTGGAGGTTTAATCGTTTTTCTTTTGTGGATTTACTTCAATGCTTTTGGTTTAATCCTTGGTTTTGAGCTAAACGCTTCAATTTCTTCGGCAAAAGAGAAACTCGAAATCGATAGTCCAAGTAGTTATTTGGAGAAGAGAGATCTTGCACCTATCCGGAAGGAGTATATGCAAAAACAACTCGGTGATAATGCAGTTCATCAAAACCCTCTCATTCAATTCGGTAATTGGTTTGATGATGCTTTGAAAGCAGAAGTTGCTGAATCCAACGCGATGGTTCTTTCAACAACCACTCCTAACGGACAACCATCAGCCCGGGTAGTTTTGCTCAAGGGATTCGATGAGGCAGGATTTTCATTCTTCACCAACTACAAGAGCCGAAAAGCGAACCAACTTGAACAAAATCCCTCTGCAGCGTTAGTGTTTTTCTGGCCTGAACTCGAACGACAAATCCGAATTGAGGGGAAAGTAAGTAAAGTTAGCGAACGTGAAAGCGATGATTACTTCAATACCCGCCCTGAAGGAAGTAAGATTGGAGCATGGGCCTCACCTCAAAGCCATGTAATTCCAAATAGAACTTTTTTAGAAACGTTAAAGGTCGATACAGGGAATCAATTTTTAGGTAAAACCATAAATCGACCCATTAACTGGGGTGGATATCGTCTAACGCCCAATTTAATTGAATTCTGGCAAGGTCGACCCAATCGACTACATGATAGAATTCAGTATACTTTGAACGGGAGTGAATGGATTATTGAGCGCTTAGCACCATAAGGAAATAACTATACTCCTCTCTTAAAAAGATTATCGATCTTCAAGTATAATAAATCAGCATCAATAGGTTTGGTAATAAAATCATCACAACCAAACGATGCGCTTTTTTCCTTCTCCCCTTGCATTGCGTATGCAGTTTGTGCAATAATTGGTATTTTTGGATGTAGCCCTTTAAATTCAGTGCATAGAGAATAACCATCACCATCAGGTAACCTTATATCAAGTAATACTAAATCAATTTTACTGCTGTTGCTGAAAATCGCCCTCGCCTCACTCAAAGAACTTGCAAATAAAAAATTCGCACCAGTTCTTGCAAGTACTCGCTTGAGAAAATACTGAATATCTACTATATCCTCAACAATAAAGATCGTTTTGTCAGACCAATCCAGCCCCTCTACTCTGTTTATCTGTTTTTCAGAAATTTTATTGATTGATCTCTTATTGCTATCGACAAGTAAACTCTTTAGTGGAAGACTAAAGAAGAAAGTAGACCCTTTACTTTCTTTGCTTTCAACCCAAATTTTACCACCTAACAATTCAACCAATCCTTTTGATATAGCTAATCCGAGACCCGAACCTCCATACATTCTAGTATAAGAATCATCCGCTTGTCTGAATCGCTCAAAGATCAAGGTTAATTTATCTGGAGCAAGACCTATTCCAGTATCCTTTACAAAAAATTGAATCACTGGATTTTCATCATCAATAATCATTGAATAACCAAACTCAATTATCCCCTTGGGTGTAAACTTTAAGGCATTGCTAAGGAGATTTGTAATTATCTGCCTAATCCTCAAATCATCCGAATTAATTAAGAATGGGGATGGATTTGGAAGAGTTGGTGGAAGTAAAATGGTATTCGTTTTAGATCTTGACTTAGCCTGCGAGCTAAAATTGTTAAAAAGGTTAGTTAATAGAGCGTTTAAATCGAATTCCCGAACACTCAATCTTAGCTGGTTTGCCTGAATCTTGGAAGTATCGAGAATATCCTCTATTACTGAGATTAGCTGAGCCCCACTGCCCGAAATAAGATCGATATACTGCTTACCATTCTCCGATAAATCCTCTTCATCCTTAATAATCCTTATAAAACCTAGGATTGCATTCATAGGTGAGCGAATCTCGTGACTCATATTCGCAAGAAACGAGGTTTTGAGTCTATCTGACTCTTCTGCTTTCTCCTTAGCGTTTATTAAATCCTGCTCGGCAACTTTACGTTCAGTAATATCGTTGGCAACTCCCACGAAAGCAACTGGCTGACCATTATTGTCATGTACTATTGCAGTAGAAAGAGATATTGGAAATTCTTGTCCATCTTTTCGAATATTTTTTATCTCTCCCTGCCAACCTCCGCTTAGCGTGCAATTGTAAATTTCTTTTGACAAGTCTTCTTGGACTGATGGAGACCTTAGTATAGAAATATCCATGCCGATAATTTCATTTTCCTCATACCCATATGTTTCAAGCAATGCCGGATTTACGTATATTATTTTATCATTAATATCAGTTATTGAAATGCATTCAAGGATATTCATGATCGTTTGGGCAAGCATATTTATTTTCTCTTGAGCTTTTATTCTACTTGTAATATCCCGTGCAAGGGACAATACTTCGTCTTTTCCTGCGGGGACAATACGTGCCTCGTAGTAATGAATTTCTCCATTAAACGTTGTACTATATTCAATGGTTTGTAACGTCCCAGTATTGAGACAAGTATTAATTGATTTGATGACCTGCTCACTAAATTCTATTGGAAAGAAATTATAAATAGATTCTCCAATAATAGTTTCTGGAAGTATTGAAAGGTATTCGTTTGGATTTGAGTAAAAATCGATGTATTTGCCCTCACTATTAAATCTAAATATGAGGTCAGGAATTGCTTTAAGCACTGTTCTTAGGTTAGCTTCACTCTTTTTGAGAGCTTCGGTAATCTCCTTTTGATCAGTAATATTCTCAACCACTCCATCGAAAAAGAGTAGGTTGCCATTGCTCTGGAGGGTTGCTTTGCCATTATCGCGGACCCAAATCTGCTTACCATCTCTACGTTTTAGTTGTTGCTCTCGCTGAACATATCCCTTTGAGTTTCTTATTAAATTGAGAGTCTCAGTCCTTTCATTTGGGTCTAGATAAAATTCATTGACATTATGGGTTACTAAATCATCCACAGAATCAAAACCCAGTATATGTGCAAGTGCAGGGTTAGCATAGTAAAACTCCCCTTCCTCGGTTGTTCTATAAATACCAACAGGTATTTGCTCAGCAAGAGTTCTATACTTCTCTTCGCTCTCCAACAAGATCTCCTCTGTGTTCTTTCTATCAGATATATCACGAGCCATAGCAAAAACGACATCCGCCCCAAAGTATTTACCTTTATTGAAGATGACCTCCTTAGGGAACTCTCTTCCGGATTTTGACAATCCCCAAAATTCAAAGATTTGTGTTTTTCCCTCAAAAGCTTCCTTTAATCGTCTTATAGTATCGTTTATATCATTTTTTCCAGGTGCAGAAAGTTTTTCGGGTGTTGTTCCCACAATTTCGGATTTAGCATAACCGTATAGTTCAAGGGCTGCTCTGTTAACATCAAGAAACACTCCGTTAGAATCCTGAATGTAAATGGCTTCACTCGCGTTATCAAAAACACTTCGATAGCTTTCTTCGCTTTCCTTTAGAAATTTCTCCGTTAATTTTCGGCTTGAGATATCCCTTATAAATACAACTATTGTTGAATTTCCCTTATAAAAAGCCAAATTCGCATTGATCTCTACGGGTAAAGAATCACCATTATTACGCTGAATAACGGTTTCATATATCTCAGGAGTGAATTCACCTGATAAGCGCATATGGTGTTGAACCTTCACTTTATCAATCTCGCTCGAGTGTAAATATTTTTCAAAGGGTTGTCCAATAAATTCATTTGAAGAAATCCCAATCATCTCTATTATTTTCGGGTTTCCATAAATCAATTTTCCATCCTGAATGAATAATATTCCATCATTCGATTTTTCAACAAGAATCCTATATTTCTCCTCTGATTCAGTAATTTCTTCATGAACCTCCTTCCATTTGGAAATATCCGATGATATTATCAACAATCCATAACTACCATTCGAGAGTAGAATTCTTGTTTCTATTATTTCGAGAAATTTTCTACTTCCATCCTTACAAATATTGACTACCTCTGAGCGAAGGGTCTCGCCTTTGAATATTTTATTGATATTCAGATCTATAGATTCATACTTCTCCTTGGGAACTAAATCTTTTATGCTCATCGTACAAAACTCGATGTAACTATACCCTAAAATATTGCAAAGTGCATGGTTTACATCCAGAATTCTACCGAACTCATCACAAACTAAAATACCATTGGGTAATAAATCAACCAGAGTATTAAGGCCCAGCTGATCGAGCCAAACATGCTTGGTTTTTATTTCCCCGTTCATACCCACTGAGGAATCAATGCAAAGGTCTAACTCACGGAGAGTATAAGAATAAGAAATGTAACCACTATTTTTTATTGCCCTTTTGTTTATTAAATGATTGGCTAACCTCTCATCGGTAAGGAGCAGTATGGGGAAAGAAGAGCCATAATGCTGATAAATTTTTGCTCTAGAATCGAGAAACGAAACTTCCTTTTCCCCCTTTAATTCTAGAATAAGCAGATCAGGGGGAGTTGTCGCCTTTTTTTTAAGAATGCAATCAATTGATGAGAAACCTATACTATTTGGAAAGCCTAGTTTAGATAAATCATTTTGCAGTTTTTCTGCAATGGCTGGATTAGCGATAACTATAGCACTCTTATTTTCCATCAATCCTCATCAATCGATAAGAGTACAAGTTATCAATTTTTTGACACGTTGGTATAAAATCCAATTAAAAACCCTCTGTGATCAGTTTGGTCACAGAGGGTAATAATATAAGTTATTCTTTAATGACTATCCTACATGCATAAACTGTTGAACCAACTTAGCTATCTCATCATTCTTACCATACAACTTTTCGCTAAGACCTTTATCGTTAAAAGCCTTCAAATATTTAATTCGAGAATCAATCATACCTTTTGGAAATATTCCGTTCTCCTCAAATGCCGCACGCTTTTTATCAAGGGCTTCTGCTGATTCAAAGCATGAGTCAGGAAGCTGTTTTAGTTTAGCAAGTTTCTCCTTGAACTCAGGTTTAAAAATATTTACATCAACGTAAAGTTTCTCAGCCATCTCTAATGAATCTGGGC